>JAZTYQ010000112.1:0-19821 GCA_045637065.1 Acutalibacteraceae bacterium | reverse complement strand
GAAGGGAGTTCATAACAGCTTCCATTCTCTCACCGCCGAAGAGACGAAGAAGGTCATCCTGCATTGAAAGATAGAAGCAGCTTTCACCCGGGTCGCCCTGACGGCCTGAACGGCCGCGAAGCTGATTGTCGATACGGCGTGATTCGTGACGCTCGGTACCAATGATATAAAGACCGCCTGCTTTTCGTACTGCTTCAGCCTCATCTGCAATTGCAGCCTTGTGCTTAGCCTCAAGCTCCTTGAACTTTTCTCTTGCATCGATAATATCCTGATTATCTGTGTCACCGAAGGCAGTTGCCTCTGCAATTAATTCTTCAGGGTACTCAAGACGGCGCATCTCACTCTTTGCAAGGAATTCAGCATTACCGCCGAGCATAATGTCGGTACCACGGCCAGCCATATTTGTTGCAATTGTAACTGCGCCAAGCTTACCTGCCTGAGCAACGATTTCTGCTTCTTTTTCGTGATGCTTAGCATTAAGCACGTTGTGCTTTACGCCACGCTTTTTAAGGGCAGCGGAAAGTCGTTCACTCTTATCAATTGAAACGGTACCCACAAGAACGGGCTGACCCTTCTTGTTGCACTCGATGATTTTATCAATAATAGCATTGAATTTGAACTGCTCTGTTTTATAGATAACGTCAGGCTGGTCAACTCTTGCAAGAGGCTTGTTGGTAGGAATTTCAATAACGTCAAGGGAGTAAATCTCCTGAAACTCCTGCTCCTCTGTCATAGCTGTACCTGTCATACCTGAAAGCTTTGCATAAAGACGGAAATAGTTCTGGAAGGTGATGGTTGCAAGGGTCTTGTTTTCCTTTGCGATTTTTACTCCTTCCTTTGCTTCGATAGCCTGATGCAGACCGTTTGAATAGCGTCTGCCTATCATAATACGGCCTGTGAATTCGTCAACGATAAGCACCTCACCGTCTTTGACAACATAGTCAACGTCTCTGTGCATTATGCCGTAGGCTTTTACGGCAGTGTTGATGTGGTGGGAGAGTGTAATGTTTTCAGGGTCACTGAGGTTTTCAACGTTAAAGAAACGCTCAGCCTTTTTGATACCGCTTTTTGTCAGTGTTGCACTCTTTGCCTTTTCGTCAACAACATAGTCTGCGCCCACTTCTTTGGCAAGCTCTTCAAAATCAGCCTTGGAGTCAACCTCGCTTATTTTAAGGCACTTCAGACCTCTTACAAAGGTGTTGGCAATGCTGTAAAGCTCGCTTGAACGTGAGCCGATGCCTGAAATGATAAGGGGAGTTCTTGCCTCGTCAATAAGGATTGAGTCAACCTCGTCCACAACGGCAAAGTTGTGACCTCTTTGCACCTTCTGTTCAAAATACTGCACCATATTATCACGAAGATAGTCGAAGCCCATTTCGTTGTTGGTACCGTATGTGATGTCGGCAGAGTACGCCTTGCGTCTTTCATCGGTTTCAAGACCGTTGACAATAAGACCGACTGTCAGACCGAGATAGCGGTAGACCTTGCCCATCCATTCGCTGTCTCGGCGGGCAAGATAATCGTTAACGGTAACGATATGAACGCCACCACCTGAAAGAGCATTGAGATAAGCGGGGAGAGTAGCCACAAGAGTTTTACCTTCACCTGTTTTCATTTCGGCAATTCTGCCTTGATGAAGAATGATACCGCCCAAAATCTGAACGGGGAAGTGCTTCATTCCAAGCACACGCCATGAAGCCTCACGGCAGGCAGCGAATGCTTCGGGGAGAATATCGTCAAGAGTTTCGCCGTCGGCAAGTCTTTCTTTGAATTGCACTGTTTTTGCCTTGAGTTCGCTGTCGGAGAGCTTTGAGTATTCTTCCTCAAGGGCGAGTACGGCATTCATAAGCGGCTTTATCCTTTTGATTTCCTTTGTGGAGTAATCGCCGAAGAGCTTTTTAAGTAAGCCCATTTATATCACCTCGTTAAGTAAATTCATAAACTGTATAACACAATTACTTTATTTTAACATAAAACTGATAATATTTCAATAGTAAGTTTTCGACTAAAAACAACTCTTAGAGGTGGCTTTTTCTTGATTTTTTGGTATATAACTGTTATAATATTATGAATACATGTGTATCCCACTTGGAGGTAAAAATTTATGATTAAAATTTCACCGTCTATTCTTTCCTGCGATTACTCAAAAATGGCAGAAGAATTTGAAAATATGAAGCGTTGCGGCGCAGATTGGCTGCACATAGATGTTATGGACGGTCACTTTGTGCCTAACATCACTCTCGGCGCACCTCTTGTAAAGTGCCTGAGAAAATGCTCGGATTTAGTATTTGATGTGCATCTTATGATAAGCGACCCCCAAAAGTACATCCCCGATTTTATTAAGGCAGGCGCCGATGTTATATGCTTCCATGTTGAGGCTGATTCACCTATAGAGGAAACCATCGAACTTATCCGTGAAAACGGAAAAATTGCCGCCCTTGCAGTCAAGCCCGGCACGGCTATCGAAACAGTTTATCCCTATCTCGATAAACTGGGAATGGTGCTCGTTATGACAGTTGAACCCGGCTTCGGCGGTCAGAGCTTTATGGAGGATATGATGCCCAAAATCACTGAACTTCGTCAGGAGTGTGCAAGAAGAAATCTCAGCATTGATGTGCAGGTTGACGGAGGCATCTCGCTTAAAACAGTTGAAACAGCAGCCAAGGCAGGTGCTAATGTACTCGTGGCAGGCTCAGCAATTTTCGGCAGTGACGACCCGAAGGAAACAATCTCACTTCTCAGAAGCAGTGCCGCTAAGTACTTCTAAGGCGTTATTCTCAATAAGACACTGCCAGCCCTCTTTTGTGCTTTCGATGCAATAGGGCGAGGAAATCTCCTCAAGGCAAAATTCCTTTGCAAGAAAATAAAAAGCACTCTCTCCGGAGTGTATCATAAGACGATATAAGTCTGAGCGGCAGTAGAGCGAAGATGAGCAATCGCTTATTAAGGGTGCGGCAATCTTTGCAAAATCCATAATGGGGTCTATGCCATGTGATTGAAAGACGCTGATGTGAGGCAGCTTGTGAGCTTTTATGTTTTCCTCTTCACCCTCACATATTATCAGCAGGCCACCGCCTTTTATATCGGGCAGAAAGTCTATTTCAAGACCTTTTGACACCTCAACGGTTTTACCCGTAATTCTTGAGGCATCATCTATTATCGACCACAGTACTCTTCTTGTGTGGGGCGATGAATAATCGCTTTTTTCAAAGGTAAAATCATATTGAGTCATTTCTTCAGGAGAAAGCTCTATAACTGTGATTGTATCTGAAACAAGAGAAATTTTCACGTTTGTGTACTCCTTGAACTTCTTTTATATACATTAATGATACATCAAGAAGCTACAGGAAATCAACGAACAAATATTACCACGTAATAAGGAATAATTCGTATGCAAAGAAAAAAGAAGGTCTTTTCCAAAAATGATAAGCTTCGTGTGAGGAAAAGCTATTACACTTTCACAAGAGAATATCCACAGGGCTTTGTCAGAATTGAACGCAGCAGAAGAAGGATAGGAAAAAAGCAGATAAGAAGGGCTGCACTTTACAGTGTTTTATTCATACTGCTTGCAGGTATTTCATATTTTGCCGTCAGTCTGGGACTTGAAATATCATATAAGCCTATAGACGAAACCCAGCAAGGTCAGGTGCAAAGCAGCTCCGTGGCACTTCTGAATGAAAACGGCGTAAAGGCTCTGTATGTACCATATAACCGTCTGGGCGATGAAGAATATCTCAGGGATACGGTTAAGCAGGTGAGAAAAAAGAACGGCAACAGTGTTGTTATTGACTTTAAAACTCGTGAGGGCAAGCTTGTCTATTCCTCGCTTCAGGAAAATGCAGTCAAGGGCAAGTGCGCTCTTTATGACAACGACACCGTAAGGCGGGCAATAGATATTTTTGAAAGCGCAGAAATTGCCGTTATAGCAAGAATTTACTGCTTTGAAGACAGTGCCGTTGCAAACTCGGACCCTAACCTTGCGGTCAAATATATGAACACAGATGTCAACTGGCTTGACGGCAAAGATGAAACGGGCGGCAGTCCCTGGCTAAACCCTTATTCCAAGCAGGTGCGCAGCTATCTTGTCGGCATCGTCAGAGAAATCAGCTCCTTTGGTGTGGGCGCATTTATGCTTGAGTCTCTTCAATTCCCCGACGGTCAGAACACAAGCGGCGCTACTTATCCCGGTGAAAAAAATGCCGCCAAGAGAAATGCGGCACTGAAAAACACAATAAGTCAGATTGAAAACGCCTTGCCCGAAAATTCTTTGCTGATTTTCTCTCAGAGCGCAAATGATGCAGTGGGCGGCAATGAAAGCATATATTTCGGCTCTATGGCAGACATACCCGTTTATGCCGTGGCAGTTGACACGAGAGAGCGTCCCCTGAGCATAGCTGTTGACAAAAAAACTGACTATGTTTCCATTCTTTCCATGTACTCTGCCGTAGAGGCGCAGTTTCAGGGCAAAAAATTAATTCCCATTATAGATATGCAGGAGTATTCCTATTCCTATATAAGAAAAATGAAAAAATCAGGTATTGACAGCTTCATGCTTTTCGATGAAGCAGGTGAATATTAAATATATAAAGAGGTATTGATATGACAGAAAATAAAACAGCCTTTATTGCCATTGTAGGTAAGCCCAATGTAGGCAAGTCCTCAATACTCAACCGTCTTCTCGGTCAGAAAATTGCAATAGTTTCAGATAAACCCCAGACAACAAGAACAAGAATTATGGGTGTGCTGACAGTGAATGAAACTCAGCTTGTTTTCACCGACACTCCAGGTTTTCACAGACCCAAGACAAAGCTTGGCGAAAAAATGGTCAAGGCCGTTTCCGACAGTATATCAGGTGTAGACGCCTGCCTTTTTGTGGTTGAGCCTGAGGGCGAGCTTCGTGAAACAGAGCTGGAGCTTATTGAAAAATTCACACAGCAGAAAATGCCCGTGGTGCTTGCCATAAATAAAATTGACACAGTCAGCGACAAAAGCGTTATTATGACCCGAATTCTGGAGCTGACAAAGCTTTATAATTTCGAGGCGGTTGTACCCGTTTCCGCTGCAAAGAGTGACGGACTTGAGGCACTTCAGCAGGAGCTTATAAACCTTGCTATGCCCTCGGAGCATTTCTTCCCCGAAGACACTCTGACAGACCAGCCTGAAAGAGTTATAGCTTCGGAGATAGTCAGAGAAAAAATGCTCAGACTTCTTGATAAGGAAATTCCTCACGGTATAGCAGTTGCCATTGAAAAGATGAGAGAGCGCAGTGACACAGACCTTATGGATGTTGAAGCAACAATATATTGCGAAAGAGAAAGTCACAAGGGTATCATCATCGGTAAAAAAGGCGCAACCCTCAAAAGAATTTCCACCTATGCAAGGCAGGATATGGAAAAATTCTTTGGCTGCAGAATCAATCTGCAGTGCTGGGTCAAGGTCAAGGATGACTGGCGCAATAGAGAAGGCCTTATCCACAATTTCGGTCTTGACTGATTTATTCAATTAATTTTTCACAAAAATTTTCAGCTTATTTTGTACACATAACAGAAACTCGATTTTTTCGTTTACTTCACCCTTTTTCTGCAAAGGATATGAGTATAGTATTCCGGTGAGGTGATGACAGTGACGAAAAAACAGTTGTGGGAAATTTTTATGAAAACGGGAAGGGTAAGCGATTATCTGCGGTATCAAAAAGCCGAAGAAAGACTTGATTTCGAGGGTTCCGAAGAAATTATGACAGAATTTTCCGAGGAGTTTTTTCCTCAGGAGGATAATTAAACCGTGTTTTGCACGGAGAAAGGAAACCGGGTTATGACCTTCAAAACCGACGGTATTGTAATCAAAGAGGGTGCAACGGGGGAGCAGGACAGAATTGTAACTCTGCTGACCCGCGACAGAGGTGTTATAAAAGCCTTTGCAAACGGAGCAAGAAACCCGAAGAATAAAAATGTTTCTTCAACGGGACTTCTCTGCTACTCGGATTTCCTTATAAACAAAACACAAAAGGGTGTTTATGTCATAAGAGAGGCAACGGCAAAGGAAGTTTTCTTTTCTCTTCGCAGTGACATAGTGCGCCTTAGTCTTGCTCAGTATTTCGCTGAGCTTACATATGAGCTGTCACCCAGAGAAGAGGATTCCTCAGAATATCTTTCACTGCTTCTTAACAGTGTTTATCTTCTTATGAAGGGCGAAAAGAATCTCAGGCAGATAAAAGCGGTAATTGAAATGCGAATGCTAAGCATGGCAGGATATATGCCCTCGGTGGTAGCTTGCGAAAACTGCGGCAGCTTTGAGAGTGAAACTATGTTTTTCAGCACCTTCACAGGTGAGCTTTTTTGTGAAAGCTGCAAGCCTCTTGAAAGGACACATAAAATACCTCTGGGTGTTGTCACGGCAATAAGGCATATCTGTTTCAGTAACAGCAATAAAATTTTCAGCTTCAGCCTGCCCGATGAAGGTTTATCACTTCTCTCGGAGGTAACGGAAAAATATCTTCGCAACATAACCGCAAGAAGATATAAAACTCTTGAATTTTTTAACATGATGTCTGATTAATTTATATATATAATAGTATAGGAAATCTCATATAAAGGAGATGATAAAATGAACAAGCATTACAAGGCTCTTGAGCTTGATAAGGTGCTTTCACGCCTTGCGGATTTCACTTCCTGTGAGGATGCAAGATATGAGGCGGAGCATCTTGAGCCTGACAGTAATATATACACAGTGAACAACCTGATTTCACAAACTGCCGATGCCCATATGCTTATGGCAAAATTCGGCGCACCGTCTTTTGGCGGACTTAAGAATGTGAATAACGCTCTGTCAAGAGCAAATGCAGGCAGTACCCTCAATATGCGTGAGCTTCTTGATATTGCCGAGGTGCTTCGCGTTATCCGTTCACTCAGTGAGTGGAAAGACAGAAACAGCGGCATAGTCACATCCATTGACACCTTTTTCTATTCACTTTCACCCAACAAGTTTCTCGAAGACAGAATAACCAACGCCATTATCAGCGAAGAGGAAATGAGTGACAACGCTTCGCCTGCCCTCTATGATATCAGGCGAAAAATCCGTGTGGCATCCTCAAAGATAAGAGACCACCTTGACAAAATGACCAAGTCACCCCACTATCAGAAATATCTGCGTGAATCCATCGTCACCATGCGTGGCGGCAGATATGTGGTACCCGTAAAGATTGAGCATAAGGGTGAGATAAGCGGTCTTGTTCACGACACCTCCTCAAGCGGCGCAACGGTATTTATTGAGCCTGCAGGTGTTGTTGAAGCCAACAATGAAATCAAGGTTCTTCAAAGCAAAGAACGCGATGAAATTGAGCGCATACTTTATGAACTCTCCGCCGAGGCAGGCGGATTCTATGAGGGTATCAAGGCATCATATGAATGTGCTGTTGAGCTTAACCTCATATTTGCAAAGGCAAAGCTTGCCTACGAGATGAAGGCGAGTGTACCTATAATAAATGACAAGGGGATAATCAATCTTAAAAAGGCGAGACATCCTCTCATTGACCCGAAGAAGGTTGTCCCCACAAATATAATGCTCGGTGATGCCTTCGATACTCTTATAATCACAGGTCCCAACACCGGCGGCAAAACTGTATCAATCAAAACTCTCGGTCTTATGAGCCTTATGGCCATGTGCGGACTTATGCTTCCCGTGGCGGATCAGAGCGAGGTTTCTGTTTTTGATAATGTCCTTGCTGACATAGGCGATGAGCAGAGTATTGAGCAGAGCCTTTCAACCTTCTCGTCCCATATGGTTAATATCATTAATATAATAGAAACGGCAGACGACAAAAGCCTTGTGCTTATAGACGAGCTGGGTGCAGGCACAGACCCCATTGAGGGTGCCGCCCTTGCTATTGCAATACTTGAAAAAATCGGAGCAAAGGGCGCAAAGATTGCGGCAACCACTCACTATGCAGAGCTTAAAGCCTATGCACTTGAAACTCCCGGTATAGAAAACGGCTCATGTGAGTTTGACGTTTCATCACTGAAGCCTACCTACAGACTTCTTATCGGTACCCCCGGCAGGTCAAACGCTTTTGCAATATCCCTTCGTCTCGGAATGGGCGAGGATATAATAGAAAGAGCAAAGGGACTTGTTTCAAGTGAGAGCGCTCACTTTGAAAGAGTTATAGAATCTCTTGAAAGCAGCCGACAGCAGTTTGAAGATCAGAAGGCTGAAGCCGAGGCACTCACAGCTCAGGCTGAAAAGGAAAAGCGGGAAGCCAAGCAATACAAAGACAGCATAGAGAAGCTCAGAGAAAAAGAGCTTGAAAAGGCGCAGAGCCAGGCTATCAGAATTGTTGAGCAGGCAAAGCGTAGTGCGGCAACCTTTATGGCAGAGCTTGAAAAGCTTAAAAAGGAAAATGAAACCGCAAAAGATAAAAACGAAATGGCGAAGCGAGCCAAGCAGCTTATGCGCAAAGGCTACGCTGAGTTTGACGATATAACCAATCCCGTTATGGTGTCATCCTTGCCTGATGAAAAGTATGAACTTCCGAGACCTCTCAAAATCGGTGACGAGGTGCTGCTGTGCGATATCGGCAAGACTGCCACGGTCACTGCACTGAAAGATAAAAAGGGCAACTACGAGGTTCTTGCGGGCATAATGAAAATGCGTACCCCGGAAAAGAACCTGCGTCTGGTGGAAAAGCAGAAGAAACCCCAGGCTAAAAACCGTAGCGTACCCAATAAAACAGAAAGGGTCTTCACTCCCGGCAGTGAGGCACAGACCCGTTGCGACCTTCGCGGTATGAATGTTGACGAAGGCACAATGGAGCTTGACAGATACATCGATCAGTGTCTGAGGCTTGGCCTTTCCGAGCTGACTGTAATTCACGGCAAGGGTACGGGCGTGCTGAGAAAAGGCATTCAGGAACACCTTAGAAAAAGTCCCTTTGTCAAAAGCTTCCGTCTCGGCGTTTACGGTGAGGGCGAAGCCGGCGTAACAATCGTAACTCTCAGATAACATAAAATGACAGGCACTTCACCTGTCATTTTGCTTTTTTCTGTGTTTTTCTTTTGTTGCCATACCGCCGCGAAGATGTCTTTCGCTTTTGTTTTTGTCGAGTACGCACCGCACTTTATCGGCAAGGTCTTTATCGATGCTGCAGAGGCGTTTTGTTACATCGGTGTGTACTGTTGACTTGCTCACTGAGTACACCGCAGCGCAGTGGCGCACAGTTGCACCGCTTTGGGCTATGTATCTTGCAAGCATAATTGCCCTCTCTTCGGCCAAGTTCATACAATCCCCCCTTGTGAAATTCTATGCAGGGGAGGGTCAGAAAATGCCCGTGACTGTCTCTTTGTCATTATGCACAAAAATAACTTGTTAATTTTTACTTCAAAAAGTTTCAAAGACTATTGATTTTATTTTTTTAATAATCTATAATAAATGTGTGTAATTATGAGGGTTACTATACCCTTTTTCAAACACGCGTCTTTTGACGCAAATCAAATGAAAGGAAATAATATGTTAATCGGTCAAGCACAGGGCGGTCAGATGTGTGCGGTAAACATTTAATCTTTCACCAGCTCCCTTTGGGAGTGAACATAATAAAAGCACTTCGGTGAAAGCCCGAGGAAAATCTCATTCTTTGCTTTTGTAAGGAGCAAAGAAAAACCACTTTATTAAGGGGGATATAAAAGAAAATGAAAAAGAATTTATTTAAGAAATCAATAGCTTTATTGATGACAGTTATGATGCTTATGACCTGTTGGGTGTTTGTTGCACCTGAAAAGGCAGAGGCGGCAGCAGGTCAGTATTATTTTAAGTTTGTCGTTGGTAACATTTCTGAGGCTGGTAACAGCGGCAACTGGGCCGGTAATACTCTTACTATTGCCTATAGAAAGCAGGACGGTACTAACGGTACTGTAACAAAATCACTTAACAAAAGTAACTATAGCTCTACAGGTACAAACAAAGTAGTATGGGAAGGCTATATTGATGGCTTCCCCACATCTGCCGGTTGGTATATGAAAATGGAATGGAAGGCTTTTGCTTCTGTATATCTGAATGCACGTGAATGTCAGTTCTATGTAGGTTCAAGCGCAAGTGATTGTGTGGCTGTATCTAATAAAGACTCATTCAAATGGCAGAATGATGCTATAGGTACTGGTAATAAGGATAATACATTTACACTTAATGCAGAAGCAGATAAGTATCCCGCCGTATCAAAGATTACCTGTGATGCAAGTAAAGAGATGACATTTGAAACAAATGGTTCAAATTCAACTGTATCAATAGCTGCTAAGGCTGTTGACCAGTACAATGTTGAATGGTTAAAGACTAGTAGTTCACATACAGTAACTCTTTCACCTAATTTTATTTCGAGTGCTGATGTAGGTTCCATGTCTTATGACGGTTCAACAATAACTTTAAAGGCTAACCACAATGCACTGGGAAATCTTGGAAATAAATACGATGCTACTACGGGTATAGGAACAAGTACCCTTACGGTGGCGTGCGGTACGGTAAGCAAGGATATTACTATTACTCTTAAATCTAAAGAGTATACCGTAACATTTAAGGATGCAAAGGACACACATACTGCAAAGTGTTATTATGGCGGTACAGTTACTCCACCGGCAAAAGGTTGCGCTAAGAGTGCAGATGAAAACTTCCACTATGCATTCAAAGAGTGGGGCGACAAGGTTTATTCAAATATTAAGGCAAATAAAACAGTTGATGCAATTTATACATCAATAGGTCATAACTTCTCAGGTGCATTCCACCCGAACGCTGATTTCACTCACTCACTTATGTGTACAGGTGAAGGTGCAGATGAGCCTTGTACATACTACGGTATCAAAACCGAACAGGGTAACATAACATATGGTAGCATTCTTTGTAAAGAAAATGCTACATGGGGCGGCACCGATACATGGCATACAGGTTCTTGTAACGACTGTGGCAACGATTTAGGTCATACTCCTCAGCGTGTTCAGGTTGTTGATCCTAAATACCGTGCAAGTGAAGCTGACTGTAACAGTCCTGCAACTTATTATGAAAGCTGTTCAGTTTGCGGTCAGGCTATAACAAGCTACACCTTCACAGACGGTGATAAATTAGGACATGATTTTGTATTTAAATACAAGGTAGAACCCACTTGTACAGCAAACGGTTATGATGTTTACGGTTGTCAGCGTTGTCAGGACGAAAGCCTTGACTATTCCGTAGAAAAAGACGGTGAAGGCAATATCCTTTATCCCGCTGCTCACAAATGGAACACAGGCCGTGCAAAGGATATGGGTAACGGCTATCACAGCTACCAGTGTACAGTAGAAGGTTGCGGCGTATGGGACGAAGCAAGAAAAGAAAAGCACAGCTACAACCAGGGCGGTTTTGCACAGAGAGCCGATTGTGAAAACGACGGCGTTGCTAACTTCACTTGCGGCGGCTGCGGTGCTACAACTACCAGCAAATATAAGTTCGATACAGCTACAAAGGAGTTCACAACAGAGCTTGTTGCTCCCGCGCTCGGTCACAATTGGGTAAAGGTTGTTGATGCAGATCATCCCGAAATCCTTCCCACATGTACAACACCCGGCTCATACTGGGAGAGATGTACACGCGGCGGTTGCGGTGCTTATGAGCAGAGAGAACATGCAATAGACCCCGATGCACACCACTATCTTGATGCTGTGCCCAACGGTGACGATACACACACAGCAGAATGTGAATACTGCCACAAGCAGGTAACTGCAAGCTGTAAAGATCACGATGATAATAAGGACTGCGTCTGCGATATCTGTAATGATCCCATCGCACACGAATTTAAAAATATCGTAAGTGCTGACAAGCTTGTTTCAGCTGCTGACTGTAACAGTTATGCAGTTTACTATAAGAGCTGTTCAGTTTGCGGTACTGCTTCAGAAGAAACCTTTGAAGATGTTGAAGCAGGCTATGGCGCTCACGATTGGGATGATACAAAGAAATTTATCAAGAGCGTTGCTAAGTGTGAAACTGATGCAGTTTACTACTATGAATGTCTTGAATGCGGCATGTCAAGCGAAGACTTTGACGGCAGCACATGGACAGATGAAGGCTCAGGCTATGCTCATGTATTTAACGGTATAATTGTAAGGAACAATGACGGTACACACTCATACACCTGTAGCAATGTTGATGCTGAAGGTGTTGCTTGTACAGAAATCGGCGGTACAGTAGGTTGTACCTACGGTGAGTGGGATAAGGAAAATGCAAACGGTCATACACATACATGTCTTGACTGTGGCTATACAACTCCCGTTGAAGCTCATAACTGGGGCGAAGGCTGGAAGCCCGCTGAAGGCAACACAGGTGCAGCAGCAGGCCAGATGACAAGAACCTGTACAGTATGTTCAAGAATAGAAACAACCAATTGCCAGTACGGCGAAGGTGTTGTATTTGAAGCAAACTGTATGCACGATAAGTACACAGAATACACCTGTTCAGATTGCGGTCACGGCTACACTGTTATTGAAGAAGGCACAAAGCTTGACCACAGCTACACAGGCAATTATGAATTTGACGCTGACAGCGATATGCACAGACAGCTTTGCGTAAACGGCTGTAACGAATATGGCAATTGGTATGATTGTGAACTTGAATACACCAACACAGGTGTAGGCACACATCATGCAGAGTGCGTATGTGGCAATGAATTTGACGACACATGTTCAGGCGGTGCAGCTACATGTACCAATAAGGCAGTTTGTCAGTATTGTAAGACTGCTTACGGTGAATATGCTCCTCACAACTTCTCAGGTGTAGTTGTAAATGTTGTTGACGGTACAATGAACGAAGATGGCACATTTGCAGAAGGCGCACACTGGTATAACTGTACAACTGACGGTTGCGGTGAATATGGTGTAGGCACAACAGCAGGTGCAACAGAGAAATGCTACGGCGGCACAGCTTATTGTAAAGAACAGGCTCTTTGTGAAGCTTGCGGTAATCCCCACAGCGCTCTCGATCCCGATAACCATAAGACAACAAAGGATAAGACCGGTAAGGCTCCCACTTGTATGGAAGACGGTTACACAGATTACAAGCAGTGCGTTGACTGTAATACTGAAATCGACAAGGAAGTAATTCCCGCTGATCCCGATGCACATAAGTGGAGCGAGACAGCAACATCAGATTCAGAAAATAAGGGCAAGCATTACTTCACTTGTGAATATAATGCAGAGCATAAGGATGTTTATGATTGCTTCTGCGAAGATCCCACCATTATACCTCCCACCTGTACAGAATGGGGTTATACACTGCACACTTGTGATTGCGGTTATCAGTGGAAGACAGACGATACTGAACCTATCGGTCACGAATGGGGCGAAAACGGCGGTTGGATCACAGATGAAAACAAGACAGGTCACTACAGAGTATGTCTTAACGATGAAAACCATGTTGAAACAGGTATCTGTGCAGAAAGTGCTACAGCAGTTGTAACTGCTCCCACATGTACAGAGCAGGGCTTCACAACATACACCTGTGACCTTTGCGGCAACGTATGGAAGGACAATTATACAGATCCCACAGGCCATACTTACACTCAGAAGATTATCGACGACGCTCACCTCTTCACAGATGCAGACTATGAAGCAACAGGCGTAACAAATAACAAGTGTGAACGCGCTGATTACTATTGGTTCGATTGTAAGGACTGCGATAAGAACGGTAAGGATGAAACCGATACAGATAAGTATCCTCTTGAATCACGTTATTATCAGAACGGTAAGGGCGAAGGTCATACATGGGACGGCAGAACTGTTACCGAGTATGCAATTCTTGCAACAGCAGCTACATGTGACAAGAACGCAACCTACTATGTATATTGTACAGCTTGTCATATGTCAAGATATGTTATCGACGGTGAAAATGCAGAAACCTTCGAAGCATTCGGTACTGAACTCAGCCACGATTATCAGAACCTCGTTAACGAAAACGATCTGACAAAGAACAGAGTTTCAGAAGCAACATGTACTGCAAAGGCTGAGTACTATAAGTCATGTGCAAACTGCGGTGACGTAAGCGAAGATACATTTGAATACGGTGAGAAAACATCCCACAAGTATACAAAGAAGATTTCTGACTTTGCTCATATCATCACAGAAGCTAACTGTACAACAGTAGCAACCTATTGGTACAACTGTGAATACTGTAACTCAAACTGCAAGCTTATTGATAAGACTGATATGACTGAAGATGAAATTAAAGCTCTTCAGTACACAGACGGTACAATTAACCCCAACAACCACGGCACACTTACCAAGGTACCCTTCAAGGCACCTACTTGTAAAGAAGCAGGTCACAGTGAATATAAGGTATGTTCACTTTGTAAGAAGGAACTCGGCAAGATAACTGCAGGTTACGAACAGAAAGATCACTCCTTCAAGGGTGAATATAAGATTGTAAATGTCGTAGACAGCGAAGGCAATGTTACAGCATACAAGCACCAGATAGCTTGTGAATACGATTGCGGTACATACACTGATGTTACAGATTGCGGCTTCAGTGCATGGAGACAGAACGCTGACGGCAAGACACACAGCATGGCTTGTGCTTGCGGCAACAAGATTACTAAGGATTGCGTAGCTAACAGCAATGCAAGCTGTGAAACTGCAGCAACATGTAAGGATTGCGGCGGCGAAATGACAGGTACAGCTTCAGGTCACGATTGGGGCAACTGGACATCAAACGGCGACGGCAAGACACATTCAAGAGTATGTAAGACAAACTCAAGACACACTGAAACTGAAAACTGCGACGGCGGTGTAGCTTCAGGTTGCGGCGCAATCTACTGCGCAACATGTAACCAGCAGTATGCAACAGGCGTTGACCACGATTGGGGCGAATGGGTTACAACTTCACCTGCAACATGTACAGCTCCTGCAGAACGCAAGAGAGCTTGTCAGGCTCAGGGTTGCGGTGCTACAGAAGAAGAAACCTTCGGCACAGTACTCGGTCACGATTATGACAAGGATAACGACGGAATCAACGACGGCGTTGTAACAAAGGAAGCAACCTGCACAGATGCAGGTGTCAAGACCTTCACATGTCTCAACAACTGTGGCGAAACATACACAGAGGTTATCAAGGCACTCGGTCACGAGCTTGCTAAGGAATGGACAGTAACTCTCGAACCCACCTGCGCAGCAGAAGGTAAGAAGATCAAGAAGTGCGTACACTCTTGGAAGGATGCTGAAGGCAAGACAGTTGAGTGTGACTACTACGAAGAAAGCACTATCCCTGCTAACATAGATGGACACGTTGAGGGCGAGTGGATTCCTGACGAAGGCGCTTCAAACTGCGCAACAGGCCTCAAGTCATATAAGTACTGTACAGTCTGCGGTCTCCAGGTTGATCAAAAGATTGAGACTATCAGCCATTCATGGAAATCAGATGTAATTGTTTACGGCACATGTACTGCTAACGGTTACATTAAGATGGTTTGTGATAAGTGCGGTTCAGCTAAGGTATTTGATGAAAATACACCCGGCTTCCCCAATAAGCTTGACGAAACAGTTATTGACGGTGCAACAGCATCCAAGCTTCTCAGCAAGGGTGGCCATAAGTGGGCAACAACTCCCTCAGGTAATGCTGATTATGTAATCCAGAACGGCGCTGTAATTTATGTAACTACAGCAGCAACCTGCTCCAAGCTCGGTTCAGGTTACATGGTATGTACTGCAGACGGTTGTAAGGAAACAAAGACTGTTTCAATCAACAAGACAGGTCATACACTCAAGACAATGCCTGCATCAGCAGCAACATGTACTACTCCCGGTCATACCGAATACCTTGCTTGTAGAAACTGTCCGTATGCTGAGGAACCCACAGTAATTCCCAAGCTTGGCCACGTTGATACAGACGGCAGCGGCAAGTGTGACAGATGCGGATTCCAGATGTATACACCTCCCAGTGGCGGTACAGCTGCTTGCGGTTGTATGTGTCATAACAGCAACGTATTTATTGCTAAGCTGATTTATCCCATCGCTCGCTTCTTCTGGAAGCTCTTCAAGACAAATAAGTCTTGCAGCTGCGGTAAGGTACACTATTAATCTTGAATCAGATAACTGAATAGATTAAGGCTTCCCTTCACTCTCAGAGTGAGGGGAAGTTATTTTGTTAAAAAGTTTTATATTTTTGGGTGCAGATGTTGACGATTTGAAAAAATAATGCTATTATTATGCTGTATATTTGTGTAATTATCCGAAATTATACTTTGGAGGTAAAAGACCATGAAAATGAACAGAAATTTCAAAAGAGCATTATCATTAATACTCTGCGTTCTCATGGCTTTCTCAACTGTCAGCTTTGCAATGGGCGCTCCCCGTAATGTTGAGAAGGTTTCAGACATTGAGCTTTATGATAAAATCGACGGTCATGCTCATGTTTACGGTGAATGGCAGGTAACCAAGGCAGCGACCTGTACTCAGCAGGGTGAAAAGAAAAGATGTTGTGCTGTCAGCGGTTGCAGTGCTTTTTACACACAGACTATTGCAATTGTTGAAAATGCCCATGTATATGGCAATGATGAAAATTGGGATATAACCATGGAAGCTACCTGCTCAACTGTCGGTACTAAAGTTGCTTTCTGCACCGAACCCGGTTGTGGCCATAAGGAAACAAGATCCATTCCTAAACTCGATCACACATTGCCTAAGATGTATCTTGAAGATGGCACTCTTAATCCCAAGTGGACTATGAGTGTTGAGCCGGTGCATGGTGAAGGACTTGTAACACAGATAGGTTATGCCAGAGCAAGCTGTGCCATCTGCGGCACAACTGAAACAAGAGAAATTCCCGTTGACCATGTATTAAGCGGTGCTGTTTCAACAATCAGACCTGCAACCTGTTCCACACCCGGTAGAGGTATGGACAAGTGTATCATCTGCGGAGATACTGTCAGTGTTGTTCTTGAAATAGTGGAAGAAGCACATGTATATTCAGGTCTTCCCATTGTTACTGTTCCTGCAACCTGCTCAGTTAAAGGACTTGGCAGAAATCAGTGCCAGGAATGTGGCATAGTTTATGATGTTGAAATTGAATGTGATCCTGATGCGCACGTAGACGCAAACGGCAATATTCTTCAATGGGTTGAAACAAAGAGTCCTAACTATCATTTAGACGGTGTACTGTCAGTTAACTGCGCTGTTCACGGTGTACAGTCAAAGACAATATATGCAGACCACGGTCTCAAAGACTCCGACTATAAGATTCTTGCTAACCCCACTTGCGTTAAGCCCGGTCTCAAAGTTGCTGAATGCAGCAACTGCCGCAAAACTATTGAAAAAGAAATCCCTGTTGATAATGCACATAACTGGGGCGAGGCTGAAGTGCTTAATCTGCCCACATGTTCTCAGGAGGGCAAGCAGGTAAGACACTGTAGCCGTCACTACGGACATGTGCTTTATGAAACAACAGAAAAAGCTGATCACATCTTCTCAACTCCTTGGAAAACAGAGGTTGAGGCTGACTGTAACAGCACAGGTAGAGAAGTAAACGAATGCGTTGAGTGTACTAATATCATCTCAAGAGTGGTTCCTATCCGTGCAGAAGCTCACGATTTCATTGACAGTGATTGGACAATTTTAACTCAACCCAGTTGCTATGCAGCAGGAAGTAAGACAAACTACTGCTACGAATGTCAGAAGACAATTACAAAAGAAATCCCGGCGCATTTCAATACTCGTGTAGAGATCAGCCGTAAAGATGCTACCTGTAAATCCGAAGGTGAGATTTTCTATGAGTGTACTCTTTGTTCTGAAGACGTTTATGAGGCTATCCCTGTTAACGAAACTGCACATAAATATATAGGCGATCCCGCTGTGCTTGTTGCTCCCACTTGTCAGAAGGCAGGTGTTGGTATCACAGTATGTTCAGAGTGCAAAAACGAATGTCAGACCATTATTCCTGTTGACCCCGAGGCACACTGCGATAAGGATAAGAACCCTGTTGATTGGCAGGTTCTCAAGGCAGCTTCAGGTTGTGAGAACGGAATTGAAAAAATTGACTGCTATTATTGCGGTACCAAAACAAGAACACTCTATTCAACTCATGGCATGAGTGAAGGTCTGTTTAATATTCAGACAGTTTCAACATGCACAAAAGACGGTGTTAAGAAGTCTAAATATAAGTGTCCTGACTGTAATGACTATGTATATATTCCCATTGAGGCAAGCCATAACGGTTTACTTTCAAAGGTAGTTAAGGAAGCAACCTGCACAGAAACAGGTCTCGCTCTTTACAACTGCGGTAAGGGTGACCATCTCTACTATGAGATTATCCCCGCTAAGGGTCACACTGCATCAGACGAATATAAGATTCTTGAAAACGCAAGCTGCACTGAAGTGGGCAAAAAGCAGTTATACTGTGAAGTATGTAAGGCTGAAATTCAGCCTCCTGTGGATATTCCTAACGAGCATATCTACACTGCCTGGGTAATCGAGGTAGAGGCTGCCTGCAACAAGACAGGTACAAGATACAGAGGTTGCCAGAAGTGTAACCATTACGAAAGAAATACATTCCGTTCAGCGCATACCCCCGGTGAATGGGTTTTTGCAGAGGGATATAACTGCAAGACAGGTGGTACCCTTTACAGATTCTGTACCGCATGTAATATGCAGCTTGGCACCAAATTTGCACCTGCAGGTACACACGGCTCAACAAGAATAGAAACAGTTAATGCAACAAATCTTTACTGTATAAGCTCAAGAGTAGTATGTAATGTCTGCGAAGAAGTGATGTCAGAAACAAATAATCCCCACAGAAGTTATATCATAAAAGGTATGGAAGGTTGGGAAGCCACTTGCACAACACCGGGTAAGACAGACGGCGTGCTGTGTATGGTTTGCGGATATCAGACAGAACAGGTTGAAATTCCTGCATTTGGTCATAAATGGGAATGGAATGAAAACGGCAACAGGGTCTGCGCAAACTGCGGTGATTATAAGGTAGGCAATCAGGATCCCGATAATAACGAAGATTATGACGGCGGTTGTAAGTGCTTCTGCCACGATAATGGTATTATTGCTAAGATCCTTTATAAGGTTTGCCTCTTCTTCTGGAAGCTCTTCGATATGAACGAGAAGTGTGATTGTGGCACAGTTCATTGGGCGGCAGAATAAGCATAAAACATCAAGATACGGCCTCACCTCATGGTGGGGCTGTTTTGATGTGTAAAATATATAAAAAATCTATGTAAAAATAGTGTATATTTTATTGTCTATCTCTTGCAAAAAGAGACAAAAATAAGTATAATACTATAGAATAGAGTAGTATGGAGTACAAGGAGTAATTTTAGGCTACTTTCTAAAAAACAAATTCGAAAGGAAGATTTAACTATGCTTCAAAACGCACCTACAAAGAACCCTACCGTTCTCGCTTGGCTTGAAGACAAGCTCAATCTTGTTAACCCCGATAAGGTTGTATGGATTGACGGTTCAGACGAACAGATCGAGGCTCTCAGAGCAGAGGCTTGCTCAACAGGCGAAATGATAAAACTCAATCAGGACCTTCTTCCCGATTGCTACCTTCACAGAACAGCTGTTAACGACGTTGCTCGTGTTGAAGGCAGAACCTTCATCTGCGCTCCCACAAAGGAAGAAGCAGGCCCCACAAACAACTGGATGGATCCCACAGAAGCTTATGAAATGCTTTACGATATTGCTAAGGACAGCTACAAGGGCAGAACAGCATACATCATTCCATATTCAATGGGCCCTGTTGGTTCACAGTTCTCAAAAGCAGGTATCGAGCTTACAGACTCAATCTATGTTGTACTCAACATGTGCATAATGACAAGAGTTG
>JAZTYQ010000111.1:0-11964 GCA_045637065.1 Acutalibacteraceae bacterium | reverse complement strand
CATTGACAATTTATTATCACTGTGATAGAATAATATGAAATCAAAAGAGAACTAAACAGCAAGGCAGTCTTGCGGCATGAACTCAGTGTGCAAAGTGTAGTAAACTCCTTGCATAGGGGTTCTTTTTTTACGAAAACGGAGGTAGATTATGAAAGCGTTTAAAGCAAAGGCTATTTATCAGAACGGTTCACTCGTGTCTCTTCCTTTATTTACAGAAAACGGAATAGTTGTTTCCCGAGAAGACTATGAAGGGGATATTATTTCTTTTGATGATAAATATATTTTTCCCGGTTTTGCAGATGTGCATGTTCATTTGCGAGAGCCGGGTTTTTCTTATAAGGAGACTATAAAAACAGGCACACTTGCTTCAGCTCACGGTGGCTACACTGCCGTATGCTCAATGCCTAATCTTAAACCTGTTCCCGACAGTGCTGAAAATCTCAGACAGCAGCTTGATATCATTGAAAGAGATGCGGTTATTGATGTTTATCCCTACGGTGCAATAACTGTGGGTCAGATGGGTGAAAAGCTCTCTGATATGGATGCTATGGCAAAAGATGTTATTGCTTTCTCTGATGACGGCAGGGGCGTGCAGAGCGACGAGCTTATGGAAAAGGCTATGCTAAAAGCAAAGTCCCTTGGTAAAATGATAGTTGCTCACTGTGAGGTCAATGACCTTCTTGAGGGCGGATATATCCATAAAGGCGAATATGCTGCGGCGCACGGTCACAGAGGCATCTGCTCCGAAAGTGAATGGAAACAGATAGAAAGAGATTTGAAGCTTGTAGAAAAGACGGGTTGCAGCTACCATGTGTGCCACATTTCCGCAAAGGAAAGCGTTGAGCTTATCCGTCAGGCAAAGGCAAAGGGGCTTGATGTTACCTGCGAAACAGGTCCTCACTATCTTATACTCGATGACAGTGACCTTCAGGAGGAGGGCAGATTCAAGATGAATCCTCCTCTGAGAAGCAAGGAAGACAGACTTGCCCTTATTGAAGGTATAAAAGACGGCACAATTGATATGATAGCCACAGACCACGCTCCCCACTCGGCAGAGGAAAAGGGCAAAGGCCTTGAAAAGAGCCTTATGGGTATAGTCGGCATTGAAACGGCATTCCCGCTTATGTACACCTACTTCGTTGAAACGGGAATGATCACTCTGGAAAAGCTTATAGCCCTGCTCAGTGATAATCCGAGAAAACGTTTCGGTCTTAAGGGCGGTACGGCAGAAGGCGAAAGTGCAGACTTCACCGTTGTTGACCTGAGCGAAGAGTACACTATAAACAGTGAAGACTTCTTCTCGATGGGCAGAGCAACACCCTTTGAGGGCTATAAGGTTAAAGGCAAGATAATTCACACATATAAAGGTGCAGAAAAGATTTTTTAAGGAGGATGTTCAATGACACAGGGAATTTACACCGTGCTGAGCAATAAGGCTCTCACGGACAGTGTTTATAAAATGGTGCTTCAGGGCGACACTTCGGCTCTCACCGCACCGGGGCAGTTTGTCAACCTGACAGTTGAAGGCTGTTATCTCAGACGCCCTATTTCAGTTTTTGACTGGGACGAAAATACAGTTACAATCATCTATAAGGTAGTAGGTGAGGGTACGGAAAAAATGGCGCAGTGGCCCGAAGGCTATAAATGCGATGTTTTGGTAGGTCTTGGCAACGGCTTTGATATGGCAAAAAGCGGTGACGCTCCTGTGCTTATCGGTGGCGGTGTAGGTATTCCTCCGATGTTCGGACTTTGCAAGAGACTTCTTGCCGAGGGCAAGAAGGTAAAGGTTATTTTAGGCTTCAATAAAGAAAGCGAAATTTTCTGCAAAGAGGATTTCGAGGCGATCGGCGCTGAAACCTTCGTGACAACCGTTGACGGCTCAGTAGGCATCAAGGGTTTCGTAACCGATGCACTTAAGGATATGACATATACATACTTTTACACCTGCGGTCCTATGCCTATGTTCAAGGCAATTGAAAGCACTGCCGTAACAAGCGGTCAGTACAGCTTTGAAGAAAGAATGGGTTGCGGCTTCGGTGCTTGTATGGGCTGCAGCTGCAAAACAAAATACGGCAACAAGAGAATATGCAAAGACGGCCCCGTGCTTGAAAGGGAGGAGATAATATGGTAAACACAAAGGTTAATCTTTTAGGTTTAGAGCTTGATAATCCCCTTATCGCTGCTTCAGGTACCTTTGGCTTCGGCTATGAATATGCAGAGCTTTATGATATAAACTGTCTCGGCTCAATTTCCTTCAAGGGTACAACCTTGGAAAGCCGTTTCGGCAACCCCACACCCAGAATTGCAGAATGCACAATGGGTATGATTAACTCAGTAGGCCTGCAGAATCCCGGTGTAGAAAAGGTGATAAGCGAAGAGCTTCCAAAGCTCAAGGCTGTATATAACAAAAAGGTTATTGCAAATGTAGGCGGTTTTGCCATAGAAGAATATCAGCAGTGTGCTTCACTTCTTGACAAAGAAGAGCAGGTGGGCATACTTGAAATCAATATCAGCTGCCCCAATCTTCACGCAGGCGGAAAGAATTTCGGTGTAACTGCAGACGGTGCCTTCAAGGTTATTGAGGCTGTCAAGAAGGTTACAACCAAGCCCGTACTTGCAAAGCTCACTCCCAATGTTACGGATATAACCGAAATTGCTGCAGCTTGTGAAGAAGCAGGTGCAGACGGTATCAGTATGATAAACACTCTTCTCGGCATGAGAATTGACCTTAAGACTAAGAAGCCTGTTATCGCAAACAAGATGGGCGGCTTCTCAGGACCTGCAATTCTTCCTGTAGCTCTCAGAGCGGTTTATCAGGTTTATGAAAAGGTGAATATTCCCATTGTAGGTATGGGCGGTATTTCATCAGCAAAGGACGTTATCGAAATGATGCTTGCAGGTGCAACTGCAGTTCAGGTCGGTGCAGCAAACTTAGTTAATCCTTATGCTTGCCGCGATATAATCAATGATTTGCCGGCAGTTATGGAAAAATATAATATCAAAGACTTAAATGAAATTATCGGAGGTGCTCACTAATGGGTAGAGATGTAATTGTTGCTTGCGATTTCAGCAGCAAAGAGGAAGTTTTTGCATTCCTTGCCAAGTTTGAAGGCAAAAAGCCTTTCGTTAAAATCGGTATGGAGCTTTTCTATGCAGAAGGTCCCGAAATCGTAAGAGAGATAAAGAAGAGAGGCCACAAGATTTTCCTTGACCTCAAGCTTCACGATATTCCCAATACAGTTAAAAAGTCAATGAGCGTGCTTTCAAATCTTGATGTTGATATTACAAATCTTCACGCAAGCGGCACAAAGCGCATGATGGAAGCTGCACTTGAAGGTCTTACAAGAGCAGACGGCACAAGACCTCTTCTTATCGCAGTTACACAGCTCACATCAACAGACCAGGAAAGCATGGAAAATGACCTTCTCATCAAGGAGCCTATCGACAAGGTTGTAATGCACTACGCTAAGAACGCTGCTGATGCAGGTCTCGACGGTGTTGTTTGTTCACCCCTTGAAGCCGGTAAGGTTCATGAAACCTGCGGTGAGAAATTCCTCACAATTACTCCCGGTGTGCGCTTTGCAGACGGTGATATCGGCGACCAGAAGAGAGTTATGACTCCCGCTGAGGCTAAGAAAATCGGCTCAGACTATATCGTTGTGGGCAGACCCATCACTGCAGCTGCAGACCCTGTGGCAGCTTATGAGAGATGCCTCAACGAGTTTGTTGGCTGAGAATGAATTGGCTTCGCCAAGGAACTGTCGATATGTTGCCAAGGCAACTCGATATATTTGCCGGAAGGCAAATTCGATATGTTTTACTTTGTAAAACTCGATATGATGAAATCAAAGATTTCATCGAGACGTAGAAATGTAAATTAAACCGAAAGGAAAGATATATCATGGAAAAACTTATCGCAAAAGACTTACTTTCAATAGGAGCTGTATTCCTTCGTCCCCAGCAGCCCTTCACATGGGCAAGCGGAATCAAGAGCCCCATTTACTGTGACAACAGACTTACTCTCACATCACCTGCAGTACGTACTGACGTAGAAACAGGTCTTGCAAAAACAATTCTTAAATACTATCCCGACTGCGAAGTTATTATGGGTACTTCAACTGCAGGTATTGCTCACGCTGCTATTGTAGGTCACATTCTCGGCTTACCTATGGGCTATGTAAGAAGCGGCCACAAGGACCACGGCAGAGGCAATCAGATTGAAGGCAAGCTTGAAAAGGGTCAGAAGGTTGTAGTTGTTGAAGATCTTATTTCAACAGGCGGCAGTGTACTGGAGGTTGTTGAAGTTCTTCGTGAAGCAGGTGCAGAGGTACTCGGTATTGCTTCAATCTTCACCTACGGTATGAAGAAGGGCATTGACAGAATGGCTGCAGCTGATGTTATCAACTACTCACTTTCAAACCTTGATGCAGTTGCTGAGGTTGCTGCTGAAGAAGGCTATATCGAAAAGGAAGACATTGCACGTCTTCTCAAGTTCAGAGACAACCCCTCTGATGAAAGCTGGATAGGTGGCAACGCATGAGAAGTCTTATCAATATTCTCGACCTGACAACCGAAGAAATTGATAAAATGCTTGATACTGCCGACGATATTATAGCAAACCCCAAGAAGTATTCAGAGGTTTGTCACGGCAAGAAGCTGGCAACTCTTTTCTTCGAACCCTCAACAAGAACAAGGCTCAGCTTTGAAGCTGCTATGTATGAGCTTGGCGGTAATGTCCTCGGCTTCTCCGAGGCAAACTCTTCATCAGCTGCCAAGGGTGAAAGCGTTGCAGACACCACAAGAACAGTGTGCTGCTATGCAGATATTATTGCTATGCGTCACCCCAAGGAGGGCGCACCTCTTGTAGCTTCAATGAATTCATGCGTACCTATTATATATGCAGGTGACGGCGGACATAATCACCCCACTCAGACACTTACCGTCCTTCTGACAATCAGAAGAAAAACAGGTAAGCTCAGCGATTTCACAATCGGCTTCTGCGGTGACCTTAAGTTCGGCAGAACTGTACACTCACTCATTCAGGCACTCTCACGCTATAAGAACATTAAAATTGTTCTCATTTCTCCCAATGAGCTGAAGGTTCCTTCATATATCAAGCATGACGTACTTAGAAAGAACGGCATTGAATATAAGCAGACAACTGACCTTGAAAGCGTACTTCCCGAGCTTGACGTGCTTTATATGACAAGAGTTCAGCGTGAACGCTTCCTTAGTGAAGAGGAATATATCAGACTTCGTGACAGCTATATTCTCACCCGAGAAAAGCTGAAAAATGCCAAGGAATCTCTTACAATACTTCATCCTCTGCCCAGAGTTAACGAAATTTCCGTTGATGTTGATGACGACCCCAGAGCTTGCTACTTTGAGCAGGCACTCTGCGGCAAGTTTGTCAGAATGGCTCTTATTATGGAGCTTCTCGGCTTAAAGGCTGAATAAGAGGGAGGAAGAAATATGCATATAGATTCAATTAAAGAGGGTATCGTAATTGACCATATCACTGCAGGTAATGCTATGACAATTTACGGCCTTTTAGGTTTCGACAAGCTTGAATGCAGCATTGCAATTATCAAGAATGTTTCAAGCAAAAAAATGGGTAAGAAGGACATCATCAAAATCGACAGCAACATTGATATCAATCTTGAAGCTCTCGGCTACATCGACCCGGGTGTAACTATAGATATTATCAAGGATAGTGTGCTTGTTGAAAAGAGAAGTGTTGACCTTCCCGAAAAGCTTCACGGTGTACTCAAGTGCAAAAATCCCCGTTGCATCACCTCATGTGAGCAGGAGCTTGAGCAGGTGTTTATGCTCACCGATAAGGCAAAGAAAATTTACAGATGTATGTATTGCGAAGCAAAAGCATAAAATAATATTAAGGGTAGCGTCTCAGCTACCCTTTTTTATTACTAAATTGTAAGAAAAATATCAATAAAAATTATTGCCAAGACTTTATATTTATGTTATTATTAACTATAAGTATGATTATGTCCGAAAGGTTTCGATATGGCTAAAAAAATATACACGGTTTTAACTTTGATAATTTGTCTTCTCGCAGTACCTTGCCACGCCTTTGCAGCGGGAAATGAAGGTGTAGTTTATCCCTCTCAGGAAATTTTGTGTATAGCCTACAGAGGTGACACTGCTTTATATGAGCAGAATTCAGAGCAGGCAGTTTTGTCAGCCTTCGAAAAGGGTGCAGATTTTGTCAGTGTGAATGTGAGAAAAGCAGAAAACGGTACCCTTGTGCTTTGCAGTGAAAATGCCGTGAAAATTGAAGGCGTTGCCTTGAAAAAAATGCTTAGTCTTCTTGGTGAAGATCAGATTCTTATCCTCGACTTTGACCGAGTGCTGAAAGATGAAGTTTATGCTCTGATTAAAGAAAATAATGCTTTTTCAAAAGCATATCTCAGAATAAAAGACAGTGCAAAAAATATAAATGAGTGGATTTCTTCAAAAGAGGAAGAACCTGCAGTTATAGGTGTATGCTCAAGCTTCAATATTTTTACTGTCAAAGGCTTTATGAAAAATATGAACGCAATGCCTGCAGTGCAGCTTCAGAGCAAAAACTACTTTAATGTTATGTACGGCTCATGGTGCTACGGTGACTATGATTCACGGCAGGGTACGGCTGTGATTGCGCCTATGTATGACCCTGATTTATGCGGTCAGCGCAGTGACAGTGAAGATGGCTGGAATGATCTTATCAAAAAGAATTTCAGCATAATTGAAACTAATAATCTTGATAGCTTTATTGCTTATAAAGAAAATGCGCGTGTGCTGAAAGGAAGACTCAGTGACCTGCTGAAAAAGGCTGAAAGCATAGACCCGGAGGGCTATTCCCTTGTCAGCAAGGAAAATCTTGCCGATAGCATTGAAAATGCAAGATTGCTTTTAAATGACGGCGCGGCATCCTGCGATGAGCTGCAGAGTGCGACCTCTGCTATTCAAAGAGCAATAAACAATCTCACTTCTTCTGAGGGTGAAGACACTCAGAAGGGTGCGCTCAATATTACCCCGGGCAAAATCATAGCCGCGGTGCTTGTGGGTTCACTTATTTTAGCGGCACAGATATACGTACAGAAAATGCAGAAGGAGAAAAAGAGATAACTTGCATTCTGAGGATATAAAGGAGGAAACAACTATGACAGAAAACAAGAGCAATTGGCTCGAACACGCAAAAACACCTGAAGAAGTAGGCGTATGCTCAAAGGAAGTTCAGGCTTTTATTGATGAATGTATGGAATTGGGCAAAGAGCTTCATTCGATTACGGTTATCCGTCACGGAAAGATAGCCTGCGAAATTTACAGAGACCCCTTCAAGCCGCAGCACAGACATATGATGTACTCTGTTTCCAAGAGCTTTACCTCAACGGCTATAGGCTTTGCAGTGAGTGAGGGTTATCTTACTGTTGACACACGCTTTGTTGATATTTTCCCCGAGGCAAGAACAGATAAGCACGATGAATACCTTGAGGAAATGACTATTGAAGACCTGCTTACAATGAGAAGCGGTAAGAATGTCAGCGTATTCCTTGACAGAACAAAGGACCGTTGGTTCAGAGATATTGTGGATTCACCCTGGATTTCAGAGCCGGGTACGGAATTCCTTTACATAAGTGAAAATATGTATCTGCTTTGCTGCTGCATCCATAAGCTTACAGGTATGAGTGTTATAGACTACTTAAGACCGAGACTTTTTGAGCCTCTCGGTATGGAAGACCCCTTCTGGGAGAAATGCCCCAGCGGTGTCGAAGCAGGCGGCTGGGGACTTATGATTACAGGTGAGGACCTGGCAAAGTTCACCTATTGCTATCAGCAGATGGGTAAATTCGGCGGCAAGCAGGTTATTCCCGAAGAATGGGTAAAAGAAGCAACTGCCTACCACGCAGATAACACAGGCACAAGTGACACACGTGACTCCGTTGTTGGTTACGGCTATTGCTTCTGGAGAAATGCCGGCTATGAAAACTCCTACCGCGCAGACGGTATGTTCTGTCAGTTTGGTATGGTCTTTGAAGACCTTGATGCCTGCCTTACAATGACTGCAGGTGAAATTAATGAGCAGGGTATGCGTGATGTTATATGGAATCACTTCCCCAAGGCTTTTATTAATGCAGATGAAAACGCAGAAACAACACCTATAGTTGCACCGGCATTCCCGAAACTTGCTCCCAAGCCGAGAAATCTTGCTCTTGAAAGCAGAATTGAAGGCAAGAAGATAAAATTCAGAAAGCCTGTTGTTGTCAATGCAATCGGCTATCCCGTCAGCGTTGTACCTCTGCCGGCTATGTTTGTTTCTGCTGATAAGGCAGGTAACATCAGTGACGTTACTTTTGATTTCCGTGAAAACGATATGCAGATGAGCTGGTCTGAGGGCGATGAAATCAACAGCATCGCAATCGGTCTTGACGGTGAATACCGTTGGGATAATGTTGTTCTCGGCACAATGCCTTTCACAACTTGTGCTACAGGCTGTTGGAACAGTGAAAATGAGCTTGAAGTGCACATCCGCTGTGTTGAGGCTGTTTCAGAAAGAATTATTCACTTTAAATTCAACGGCGATAATGTTATTATGCGTCCTTCATCAGTACCCAATGCAGCAGTAATAGGTGAAAGCCTCAAGGATACGGTTAAGGATATTATCAAGCAGCCCGTTTTCTCAAATGCAGTCAGCCGCGCAATACCTCACCTTATGCCTCTTGTTGATGCAGTTCAGAGAGGTAAGATAAAGGTTGACGGACCCGGCAGTCACAGATTTAAGAAGAATTAAATAAAACCGATATTTATAAGGAGAAAAAACCATGTTCAAAATCTTGTTTATTGTTTGTGCTGTTCTTGAAGTGGCTTTAGTGCCTCTGTTTTTGAAATATTATTGGCCTGACAGAACAAAGAAATCCTTCGCAACAAAAACTGTCTGTTCACTTCTTTTCTGCCTTTGCGGTGTGTTTGCCATGCAGCACACGGGTAACAACACCCTTTTTGCCGATTATATGCTCTGGGGTCTCATTTTAGGTGCTGTGGGTGATTTGCTTCTTCATTCACTCACCAAAAAGCCTTATCCCTTTGTAATTGGTGTTTTAGCTTTCTTCACAGGTCACATTTTCTACATTATGGCTTTCCAGAGAGCAATTTACACAACCTATCCCGGCTCAAATCTTTTTGAGTGGTATGAGATAGTTTCAGTTATACTTATAGAGGTGCTTATTGCAATTTATGTTCTTATCAGAAAGACATACAAAACTAAGCCACATTTAGTTGCCCTCGCAACCATTTACGGTGCTATGCTTACTGCAATGCTTGCCAAGGCAGCAAGATATGTTATCGGTGAGTTTGCTTACGGCACAAACGACCATATGGTTATGATAAGCGTTACCGTGCTTCTCGGCGCACTTCTGTTTTTCATTTCGGACTTTATTCTCATCTTCATTCTCAAATCAGATGTACCTATCAAGAGATCAATGAGAGTGGCAAATATTATCACCTATTATATTGCGCAGGTTCTTCTTGCAGCAAGCATATTCTTCGTCTATTCAAGAGAACTTCTTATTGCATAAGTCTATCACAAAGGAGAATTACATTATGAAACTTCCCTCATATCCCATAGCAACAATAGACCCCCATTTCAGTATATGGTCAAAGAGTGAAAACCTCACTGACGGTGACACATATCTCTGGTGCGGTATAAAAAAGAGACTTGAAGGTAAAATCACGGTTGACGGTGAAACCTACCGCTTTTTAGGTACGGGTAAGGAAGCTGCACTGCCTCAGACCGATGAGGAAATCAAGCCTCTTGTCAGCACATACACCTTTGAAAATGAGAAAATCCGTCTTGTGTTTTCCACTTGGACACCCTTCCTTATGGATGATTTTCAGCTTTTCAGCACACCTTGTGCATATCTTGATACAACAGTATCAACTCTTGACGGCAAAAAGCACGATGTAAGTGTACAGTTCACTGCCTATAAAGAAATGTGCCAGGGTAAGAAAAACAAGCCCGTTACAAAATATACCGATAATTTTGAGGGCACAAAGATTGTCAAAATGGGTCTTTATGAGCAGCATCCCCTTAACGATTCAGGTGATACCTATGCTGCCGACTGGGGCTATGTGTGCCTTTTAGGTCAGGACAGCAGTGCTTGCAAGGAGGGCATTAAAACTGTTGCAGCAGCAAAAGCAATAAAGAAAACCTCTTTCAGCACAATTATTGCCTATGACGATATTTATTCAATAAACTATTTCGGTCAGTACCTCAGAGGTGTATGGACAGAGAAGTTCTGTGACATTGCTCAGGCTATGAAGTACTTTAAAGAAAACAGAGAAGAGCTGCTTGAAAAGGTTAAGGCGTGGGAAAAGACCATTCTTGCTGACGCAAAACCCTTCGGCAAAAACTATCAGCTTATGCTTTCTGCTGCTGTAAGACAGATTTTTGCAGGTCATAAGCTTGTCAGAAACAGCAAGGGTGAGCTTCTTTATATGTCAAAGGAATGTCACTCAAACGGCTGCATAAACACAGTCGATGTGTCATATCCTGCAATACCTATGTTCCTTTTATATGCTCCTGAGCTTGTGAAGGCTATGCTGACGGGTATATTCTATTTTGCAAACAGTGACTTGTGGAATGAGGACTTTGCACCCCACGATATAGGCAGATATCCTCTTGCCTGTGGTCAGGTTTATGCGCTCAAGCCTCACCAGCATCTGGTACCCCATAAATTCAGCTATAAGACAATTTACAAGCAGAAGTCAACCTCAATTTATATGCCTCAGTTCCAGATGCCCGTGGAGGAATGCGGAAATATGCTCATTATGAGCTATGCTTATTACATAATGACAAAGGATACAGATTTCCTTACAGAACATTTCTATACCCTTAGCACATGGGCAAAATATCTCAAAAACAAGGGTGTGGTGCTTGATAATCAGCTTTGCACCGATGACTTTGCAGGACACAGCAAAAAGAATGTCAACCTTGCAATCAAGGGCATTATGGGTCTTGCCTGCTTCGGCAGAATCTGTGAAGCCCTTCAGATAGGCAGTGATTACGGCGCACTTGCTCAGTCTTATGCAAATGAGCTGATGTCAGTTTGCAAGAAGACCGATGACGGACATCTTCCGTTCAGTGTTGACAAGGGTGATACATGGAGCCTTAAATACAATATGGTCTGGGATATACTCTTTGATTTCAGCCTTTTCCCGAAAGAGCTTTACAAAGCAGAAACAGAGAAATATCATAAAGAACTCAACGCTTACGGTACGCCACTTGATTACAGACGCTCCTTTACAAAAACAGACTGGATGCTCTGGGCGGCTTGTCTTGACGAAACAAAGAAGACCACCGAGCTTTTCTCAGGCAGAATTGTCAGCTATCTTGCCGATACGAAGGATAAAAACTGCTTCAGCGACTGGATAGATACCAAGCAGGCAAAACAGTGCGGATTTGACCACAGAACAGTTCAGGCAGGTCTGTGGATGCCGGTTCTCAAGGCAAAGTTGGGCGCTATGGATAAATAATTTTGCTATGACATTAACTCAGGCGGAGGGTCAAAACTCCGCCTTGAAAATTTGGTGAAAAAATCGAAAAAACTTTCAAAAAACTATTGACAACCGGCACTGCTATGTGTATAATATCAAATGTTCGTTGCGGAATTGTGTAAGGGTAGCACAGCAGACTCTGACTCTGTTTGTCTGGGTTCGAATCCTAGTTCCGCAGCCAAAAAAATACCAAGTCGCAAGACTTGGTATTTTTTTATCCAATCCGAAGGATTGATATGTAATCGCCGTCAGGCGTATGTAATCAGCAAAGCTGTATGGCATTACCTTGGTGCATTCCTCCTTCGGATTGATTACATGCCTTTCTGCGAAAGGATTACATCCACACCTACGGTGTGATTACATTCCGTCTTATGACGGATTTCATGCAAGGCTTCGCCTTGATTTTTATTA
>JAZTYQ010000110.1:0-18075 GCA_045637065.1 Acutalibacteraceae bacterium | reverse complement strand
ACCTTGGCAAGGTGGCGCTCTACCAGATGAGCTACATCCGCATTTTTAACTTAAATGGCGACCCGGAACGGGCTCGAACCGTCGACCTCTAGCGTGACAGGCTAGCGTTCTAACCAACTGAACTACCGGGCCATTTTGGTGCGAACAACAGGCCTCGAACCTGTCACCCTCTGCTTGTAAGGCAGATGCTCTCCCAGCTGAGCTATGCTCCCACATCTGCTGCTTGGGATGTCTCTCTCGCAGCGACTTGTATACTATACAACAAAAATGTTTTTTTGTCAACACTTTTTTGAAAGTTTTTTTATTTTTTTCTAAAAATTTTTCAACCTCAATTTTTAGCCAATTTTCTTATCTCCGCGGGGGTGAAAACATACTTTTTATCGCAAAACTGACAGCAGACCTCTGCATCGCCTTCCTCTGCCATAGCGAGAAGTTCTTCTCTGCCGGTGCTGATAAGAGCAGCCTCTACTCTTTCCTTTGAGCAGTAGCATTTATACTCAGGCTCGCTGCCGTCAAGCACATCAAGATCAAAATATTTAAGGGCGTGTCTGCAGATTTCTTCGGGGGTCATTCCCTTATCAATAAGTGAAGAAATGGGTTCAAGACCCTCTATGCTCTTTTCAACTAAGTCTATAGTGTCATCCATAGCTGTAGGAAGCAGCTGAATTATAAATCCGCCTGCAGCCTTTATTGAAAGGTCAGGATTTACCAGTACCCCGAGAGCGCACACTGAGGGTGTCTGCTGACTTATAGAATAGTATGCCGTAATATCTTCGGCAATTTCACCGCTGATAATAGGTGTACGGCCCACATAAGGCTCTTTCATGCCAAGGTCCATAATTACGGTAAGGAAGCCGTCCTTGCCCACTGCACCTGCAACGTCAAGCTTACCCTTTGCATTGAGAGGGATTTCCACAACATTTTCCTGCACATAGCCTCTTACGTTGCCCTGAGAGTCTGAAACTGCAAGCACCGTGCCTGCAGGGCCGCCGCCGTTGAGACGCAAAGTAACAGTGTCATCCTTGCCCTTGAGAGCGCAGCCCATAAGCGATGCCGCAGTGATAAGTCTGCCGAGTGCCGCCGAGCATACTGCCGAGGTGCCGTGTATTTCCTGTGCCTTGTTAACTATATCAGTTGAATCAACGGCCATAATTGTCAGGGTGCCGTCCTGAGAAATACATCTTACTGATTTACCCATAGTTAGTCCTTTCTGTGTATAAACATTATCTGTCTCTGCGGAGTGAAACGGATTTCATCGGTGCTTTAACATCGCTATTCCGAACTCCGCATTCATAATTCCGAATTATTACTGTGTACCGTGTTTCTTTGCAACGAAAACGGCTCTTTGTGTGTCTTGTTTAACTTGGTTTTTTGTCAGCTCTTCATAAATACCTATTACTTCAAACTTGTTTTCTTCGAGCCACTGCTGAAGCTCAGAAAGCTCATAGCCTCTTTCGCAGAATTCCTCACAGTATCTGTAATAGGTTTCCTCGTCATCCTCATCTTTTTCAAAAATGTCAAGACTTACCTTTGTCAGCATGCTTTCATCGGTACTGTTCTGCCACACGCAATAGACCTCATCTGTATCATAAACGAAGGTGTTGTTACCCAATATTTCCCTGTGCTTGTAGGGTGTATTCACATCGAAAATGAAAATGCCCTTATCCTCCATAAACAGGGACACTCTGCGGAAGATTTCTCTGACAGTCTGAGCATCTGTGACATGATTGATGCTGTCAAGAGTTGATACGCAGGCGTTTACGGTACCGAAAAGGTCAAGCTCTTCCATTCTCTGGCAAAGGAAGATAACATCCTCACCTGTTTCCATTTTCTTTTCCTGGGCAACCGAGAGCATATCTTCGGATGCGTCAACACCGATAACATCATAGCCCATAGCCGAAAGCATAAGTGAAACCGTACCCGTACCGCAGGCAAGGTCAAGCAAAATCCCCTCGCCGACACCGTTTTCGGCAAGGAGACCACTTATGTATCCGCATCTTTTTTCATAGTCCACATTTTCAGTGAGACTGTCGTAGTAATAAGCAAAATCGCCGTAAGATGCCATAGCAACTCAGTCCTCTTTAGCGAAGATTTTTTCATAACCGCCTTTGCCGAACGCAAGTGAACGGTTAACACGGCTTATTGTCGCGGTGCTTGCGCCGGTTTCAGCCACGATGTCGCTGTAAACTCTTTTTTCCGAAAGCATTTTAGCCACAACAAGTCTCTGAGCAATTGAAGCCAGCTCTGTCTTTGTGCACATATCGTCAAGAAGCGCCTCGCATTCCTCATAAGTTTCGATTTTAAGTAAGGTCTTATAGAGATAATCGATATTCTCTAAGGTTTTGTTTTTTTCCGCCATGATAATATTTTCTCCTTTAATGGCATAATGTTTTTATATTTTAGCACACTAAACCAAAAAAGTAAAGATGTTTTCGCAATTTAAAGTGATTTTTTTGTACGCGGGGTAATTCAACTGAGGAAAAAGCTCTTTTCCCGCCGAGATAATAAAAAATTTTTTGTTGCTTTTTCAATGTTTTGACACTATATATATGAAAAAAATTGCAGATTGTTTATATTGCTTTATTTTATGCCTTCGTTTTGTGTATTGTAAACGAAAAAGCACCGTCAATATTGAAGCATAAAAGGGTCTGTGATATAATTAAAATAAAGGAGTTGATACCGATGTGGCGGTAAAAGCAACGCTTAATAAATTAATACAGGAGTGATCAATATGTTAAACAGTATAAAGTACAAAATTGAAGCTATTATTTTAGCCATAACCTTGTTCTTTGTGGGTGTCATTTATGCTGATCAGCCTATAGAGGTTGAAATTGACTGTGAGCTCAGCACCTATGAAATATCGACTAATGAAGTCGGAAGAATACATCTTGATTGTGTTAATGTGGGAAGACCTTTTGAAGGAGAGGAGCCTTTCCATGCAAGCTTTGAGTTTTTCAGAATTGAAAATGGCAAAAAGATTTATGCCAGATACGAGGGAAGTATTACGAATGATTCTGAACCAAGAGCTGTATTAGTAAAATCAGATGACACATTTGGGTATAGTCAAAAATTTATTTTCCCTAAGGACACCGATCCCGGCGTTTACAGTCTAGAAGTTGAGGTTTACGGTTGCGAGAAGATTTACGAAGATATTTTAACGATAAAGTAAAACAGAATAATATAGGCGGGCTTCGGCTCGCCTTTTTGCGTTCACTCCCCCGCGTACAAAAAATATTAAATTTTTCTTCACAGCCCTTTCACCCTTGAAATTAATTGGAAAATTATGTATAATTAAACTCTAATAACAAGGAAGGGTGTTTATTATGACATATCAGCTTAAAATCGCTTTAATCGTTCTCGGCGTAATTGCAGCGCTGCTTCTGCTTGCTTATGTGGCTCTGGGATTCGTTTTCTTCTTTATTGCTCTGGGCAGCAAAAGACGCGAGGATGAAACTATCCCCTGCAAAAACTCTCTTTTTGAAAGAAATGCAGACAACATAAACCTTAAAACCGGCTATAAGTGGTACGATAACACCTATAAGCAGGAAGTCACCATCAAAAACCGAAAGGGCATCACCCTTCACGGCATGGAATTCCGCAACCCTGAAAACACAAATGTATGGGTTATTGTCCTTCACGGCTGGACAAATGTAAAGCGTGAGGTTTCTTCATATGCTATGGAGCATTATAAGCGCGGCTTCAATGTACTTATCCCCGATCTTCGCGGTCACGGCAACAGTGAAAGCAAATATGTTACAATGGGCTGGCTCGACCGTCTTGATGTTGTTGACTGGACAGAAAGCATCGTAAAAGAAAACCCCAAGGCCAAGATAATTCTTCACGGCGTTTCAATGGGCGCTGCCACAACTATGATGACAACAGGTGAAAAGCTCCCCGAAAACGTTGTTATGGCAATTGAAGACTGTGGCTTTATGGGCGTTAAGGAAATCTTCACCGACCAATGTATAAGAAAATATCACCTTCCCCCGAAGCTTGTTATGCCTCAGGCATCACTCGTGTGCAAGCTGATCAACGGCTTCTTCTTAGGTGAGGCTTCATGTGTAAAGCAGCTGAAAAAATCAAAAACTCCCACACTTTTCCTTCACGGTGACAAAGACCTATTTGTTCTTCCCGAAAACCTGGATCCCGTTTATAATGCCTGTGCCGCAGAAAAGGAAAAATATATCATCAAAGGCGCAGAACACGCACTTTCATCACACTGGTTCCACGAGGAATATTGGAATGTGGTAAACGATTTTGTAGACAGACACTTAAACTAAAAAATATTCCGAAGCAGGAGAAAATCCTGCTTCTTTTTTTTGCGAATAAACACAAAGCACTGTGGAAAGATAGAAAAGAACTAAGGCAGGTGAACACAGTGCGACGAAGCGGAATACTTCTACCTATTTTTTCTCTTTACGGCAGTTATGGCATAGGTACTCTTGGAAGTGCCGCCTATGACTTTATAGATTTCCTCAGCCGAAGCTCTCAGTATTATTGGCAGATTTTACCTGTCAATCCCACATCCTACGGCAACAGTCCCTATCAGAGTCCCTCGGTTTTTGCAGGAAATCCCTACTTCATTGACCCGGATATTTTAGTGAGTGAGGGACTTCTTTCAAAAGCAGATGTTGCTCCCCATAAAAGTGAAAACACAGGCAGAATTGATTACGGTGAGCTGTCCCGTGAGAGAATGTCCCTTATGAAAAAAGCGGCAGAAAACATTTCCGACAAAGACAGTGAATATCTTGCCTTTACAAAGGAAAACAGCTTCTGGCTCGGGGATTACGGTGCATTTATGGCTCTGAAGGAAAAGAACAATATGCTGCCTCACAATAAGTGGACCGAGAAAATAACGGATGTTGTTTCCGCTTCACGTGAGGGAATAATTCACTGCAAAATTCAGTTTTTGTTTTACCGTCAGTGGATAGCCCTGAAAAAATATGCCAACACTAAGGGCGTTCATATCATCGGGGATTTGCCCATCTATCCCTCCAGTGACAGCAGTGACTATTATTTCGGCAAGGATAACTTTCTTTCCGGCGTTGTTGCAGCCTGCCCTCCCGACAGCTTTAACGCAAACGGTCAGCTTTGGGGCAACCCTATATATGACTGGGATAAAATGGAAGCAGACGGCTTTTTATGGTGGAAGGAGCGGCTTCGGCAGGCAGCAGCACTTTTTGACACGGTACGCATTGACCATTTCAGAGGTATATATGAATACTACAGTGTAAATGAAAATTCCTTAACCGCCATTGACGGAAAGTGGAATAAAGGACCGGGAATGACCTTCGTTAAGATGATAAGGGAGTATTTCCCTCACCTTGACATAATTGCCGAGGATTTAGGCTTTCTCAACGAGGGCGCAAGGGACTTTTTCAAGGAAAGCGGCTTTGACGGAATGAAGATATTACAGTTCGGCTTTGACGGTGACGACAGCGAATATCTGCCTCACAACTATAAGGAAAATGCCGTAGCATACACAGGCACCCACGACAACCCCACCCTAACGCAGTGGATATGCAAGGCCCCTCACAGTGAGCTTCTGAAGGCTATGGATTATTTAGGGGTACACTCTGTAAATCAGCTGTGTGACGGCTTTATAAGAGCGGTACTCTCAAGTGTGTGCCGCAGGGCAATTATACCCTTGCAGGATTGGCTTCATCTGGGTTGCGGCGGCAGGATAAATATTCCCGGAACTGTGGGGAATAACTGGCAATACCGTATAAAAGAGAGTGACCTTTCCAATAATCTTTCAGAAAAAATACTTTATTATACAAAGCTTTACAGCAGAGAAAAGGAGTAAACTTATGAAAAAACTGTTTTGCATTTTAATAGCCGCAGGGCTTATTTTCAGTCTTGCTGCCTGCGGTGATAAGGACGGCAACTACGATGCCACAAACGAGCAAGGCACATCAGGCCAAGAGCAGTCACAAGGCGGCACTCAGACAGGCGCAACGGAAATATATTTCCTCAACTTCAAGCCTGAAGTAGGCGAAATCTACAAAGCAATCGCCGACGATTATAAAAAAGAAACAGGTGTAACCGTCAAGGTTGTTACTGCCGCAAGCGACACCTATGAGCAGACCCTCACCTCAGAAATTGCCAAAAGTAATCCGCCCACAATTTTTCAGATAAACGGCCCCATAGGCTATGAGAACTGGAAAAATTACTGTGCCGACCTGAAAGGCACTAAGCTCTATTCCATTCTTAGCGATAAAGATCTTGCAATAGCCTCCAACGGTGGCGTATGGGGTATTCCCTATGTTATTGAGGGCTACGGAATTATATATAACGAAGAGATAACCGACAGATATTTTTCACTTGACAGCAAGGCAACAGACTTCAAGAGTATGGACGAGATAAACTCCTTTGAAAAGCTGAAGACGCTTTGTGAGGATATGCAGAAAAATAAAGAGGCACTGGGAATTGACGGCGTTTTTGCTTCGACTTCATTTTCACCGGGCAATCAGTGGCGTTGGAACACTCATCTTCTCAATGTGCCCTTCCACTATGAAATGGACGAAGCGGATGAATTTGAAAACAGCACCCTTGCCGGTCTTGCCGCAGAGGACTTTGCCTTCAGACACGGCAACAACTTCAGAAATATCTTCGACCTTTATCTGAATAATTCCACAGTAGATAAAAAGCTTATAGGCAGCAAAAGTGTCAACGATTCAATGGCCGAGTTCGCTTTAGGCAAGGCTGCTATGGTACAGAACGGCTCATGGGCTTACGCTGAGATAAGTCAGGTTGACGGCAACAAGGTCAAGAGTGACAAGGTAAAAATGCTCCCCATTTACACAGGTGTTGAGGGAGAAGAAAATCAGGGACTTTGCATAGGTACTGAAAACTATTTTGCCATTAACGCAAAAGCTTCACCCGAAAAACAGAAAGCATCTGAGGATTTTCTTTACTGGCTCTTCTCATCTGAAACAGGCAAGCGCTATGTTGCCGAAGAGCTTGGCTTTGTAACCCCCTTCAGCACAATGAAGGATGCAAAGCTTTCAGATCCTCTTGCAAATGAAATTCTCTATTGGTCAAACAAGGACGATACAGATTCAGTTCCCTGGGCATTTATTTCCTTCCCCGGCACAACCTTCAAAGACAATGTAGGCAATGCACTTTTAGAATACGCTCAGGGCACAAGACCCTGGGAAGAAACTGCAAACCGTATAAAAAAAGCATGGCAGGATGCCAAAGCAGAATAAATTACACTGAAGAAAGGGCGGATAGAATATGAGAAACAACCTGAAAAAGTATTACGGCATATTCGCCCTGCCTACTACGGCAGCGTTTACCGTAGCCTTTCTTTTCCCCTTTGTTATGGGCATATATCTTTCCTTCACGCGATTCACCACCATAAGCGACGCTGAATTTACGGGACTTTCCAACTATATTGCAGCCTTCACAAACAGAGACTTTCTGAACGCTCTGTGGTTCACTGTGAAATTCACCTTCGTCAGCGTTGTGTCAGTTAACCTTATAGCATTCACTCTGGCTATGCTGCTGACAAGAAAAATGAAGGGCAGAAACTTCTTTCGTACCGTATTTTTTATGCCTAACCTTATCGGCGGCATTGTTCTCGGCTACATCTGGCAGCTGATTATCAATGGCGTGCTTGAAAGAATGGGTGTAACCATAACCTTTGACCCTAAATACGGCTTCTGGGGTCTTGTGGTGCTGATGAACTGGCAGATGATAGGCTATATGATGATAATTTACATCGCAGGCATAGGCAACATTCCCTCAGACCTTGTGGATGCTGCAAAGGTTGACGGTGCAAACGGCATGGAAATTCTGCGCCATGTAATTATACCTATGATTATGCCCTCAATAACAATATGCCTGTTTCTCACCATAACAAATTCATTCAAGCTCTTTGATGCCAACCTTGCCCTGACAGACGGTGCGCCATCGCGGCAGACGGCTATGCTGGCACTGGATATTTATAAAACCTTCTACGGCACCGTAGGCTCTCAGGGTGTGGGTCAGGCTAAGGCAGTCATTTTCTTCCTTATGCTTGGAGCAATATCCCTCATTCAGCTTAAAATCACACGGGAAAGGGAGGTTGAAGCGTGAAAAAGCATTCACGAAAAATTATTTTCGCAATTCTTTCAGTAATATGCGCTCTGTTTCTCTTCCCCGTTTTTATAGTGCTGATGAACTCATTCAAAAGCAAGTTTTACATCAGCTCAGAGCCTTTTACGTTCCCCACAAGCGAAACCTTTGCAGGACTTTCCAACTATATTGACGGCCTTGCCAAAACGGGATTTTTCTCCGCCTTCCTCACCTCACTTATTATCACCGTTCTGTCAGTGGGTGCCATCGTTCTTTTTGCATCTATGACCGCATGGTACATCACAAGAGTGAAAAATACTTTCACAAAGCTCACTTACTACGCCTTTGTCTTTTCTATGGTTGTTCCCTTTCAGATGGTTATGTTCACTATGGTCAAGACTGCCAACGTACTCAGGCTCGACAATCCTCTGGGTCTTGTGGTGATTTACCTGGGCTTCGGAGCGGGCCTGAGTGTGTTTATGTTCAGCGGTTTTGTCAAGGGCATCCCCATTGAAATTGAGGAGGCTGCCATGATTGACGGCTGCGGACCCATAAGGACATTTTTCCTTGTGGTTTTCCCCCTGATGAAGCCCACCACAATAACCGTTGCCATAATAAACACAATGTGGATATGGAATGACTATCTGCTCCCCTATCTTGTTATAGGCAGTGACTATAAGACCATACCCATTGCCATACAATATCTCAGAGGCGGTTACGGCTCAATTGATATGGGTGCTATGATGGCTATGCTGGTGCTTTCTATTGTGCCTGTGGTTATTTTCTATCTGCTTTGTCAGAAGCACATCATCAAAGGCGTTGTTGCCGGAGCAGTGAAGGGATAACCGGAGGAGCAACAAAAGCAACGCCTTTTTGGTAACTTTTTGGGCGGCAGCAAAAAGTTACGCCTGCCCGGCGAGGGCGAAGAGAATTTCGCATTCAGAATTCCGCATTTCCCGGAGGTTTCTATGTCATCAATCACTTTAAAAAATGTAAGCAAGATATTTGAAGACGGTTACAGGGCCGTGGATAGCTTTGACCTTGAAATACCTGACAAGGAGTTCGTTGTGCTTGTAGGCCCATCGGGTTGCGGCAAAAGTACCACCCTGCGTATGATAGCAGGTCTCGAAACCGTCAGTGAAGGTGAAATTATCATCGGAGACAGACTTGTCAACAACATTCAGCCTAAAGACAGGGATATTGCCATGGTATTTCAGTCCTATGCCCTTTATCCCGATAAGACCGTATATAAAAATATAGCCTTTTCACTTGAAAGGCGTAAAATGCAAAAAAAAGAAATCGAAAAGCGGGTGCAGGAAGCGGCAAAGATACTTCATATTGAGCATCTGCTTGACAGAAAGGCCAAGGCACTTTCAGGCGGCCAGCGTCAACGAGTGGCTCTCGGCAGAGCTATTGTGCGAAACCCTGCTGTCTTTCTCTTTGACGAACCTCTTTCAAACCTTGATGCAAAGCTGCGCACACAGATGCGCACAGAAATTGCCCTTTTGCACAAGCGCCTCGGTACCACCTTTATTTATGTCACTCACGACCAGACAGAAGCTATGACAATGGGCGATAAAATTGTGGTTATGGACAGCGGTGTTGTTCAGCAGGCAGACACGCCCGAAAATTTATACAATAACCCCGCCAACGCCTTTGTTGCCTCATTCATCGGCTCACCGAGCATGAATTTCCTTGAGGGTACCGTCGAAAAAGGCAGGTCAACTCTTGTTGCCCTCATAGGCGGTGACATTATTCCCACAAGCAGAGACAGCGAAGCTCTCCGCAGCAGACAGGGTCAGAATGTGAAAATCGGCATACGCCCCGAGGATATTTCTCTCACCGGCTCTGCCCACCCCCTCAAGGGCATACTCAAGGTGCAGGAAAACTTAGGCAGTGAGGCATATGTATATATTGAATATCAAAACACGCTGCTTACGGCAAAGGTGCCTCATATATGCGACAAGCAGTCCGGTGACGAAATCACGTTTTATATAAACGGAAATAAGATGCACTTCTTTGACAGCGAAACGGGTAAAAATTTAATAAGCAAGCAGTAATCAGCAAATTTTGTGAAGGTTGGCGGCTCCATTAAATCGCAGAGCGATTTACGGCTACCCACGGTAGCCGAACCGAATATCATTCGGTTATGGAGCCGCCTCACCGCCGTCCTCCACGGCAGAATGCAACTTTATCCTTTTCTCCAACCCAAAGGGGATATAATCGGAGCTTCGCTCCCTACAATTGCTAATTACAAACTTATATTTATTCATTCTTTTTTGCAAAAAAATTCAAATAGGGTTGACTTTACCTTTTTATAATGATAAAATAGCCACGCACAAAAATATTGTAATTTTATCAGGAGGTAAAATCAAATGAAAAAGTTTTTAGCAATTGCTCTTGCTGCTCTTATGCTTTTCTCCCTTGCAGCTTGCGGCGGCAACACAAACGAACCCAAAGAAGCAGTAAAAATCGTTGACATTAACCTTACAGAAGAAGAATACGCTTTCGGCGTTGACAAGGCACAGCCCGAGCTTCTTGAAGATGTAAATAAATTCATCGACAAGATTATGGCAGACGGCACCTTCGATGACATCTGTAACAAATATTTCGGTGACGGCACACCCACACCCGTTAAGTCAGCAGAAGAAGATCCCACAAAGGATCAGCTCGTTGTAGCTACAAACGCTGCATTCGCTCCCTTCGAGTATATGGAAGGTGACTCCTACTACGGCATTGATATGGAAATTGCTGCACTTCTTGCTGAAGAGCTTGGCAAAGAGCTTGTTATCAACAACATGAAGTTTGACTCAGTTTGTCTTTCAGTTGGCGAACACAAGTGTGACATCGCTATGGCAGGTCTTACAGTTACCGAAAAGAGAAAGGAAGTTGTAAGCTTCTCAAAGTCATACTACGGTGCTTATCAGAAGCTCATCGTTAAGGCTGATGACACAACATTCGATGCTTGCACAGATGCTGCTTCAGTTGATGCTATTCTCAACGCAAGTGAAGGCACAAAGACAGTAGGCTACCAGAACGGTACAACAGCTGACTTCTATGTAAACGGCGACGCTGACTGGGGCTTCGACGGTCTCAATGTTCAGCCCAAGGGTTACGACAACGGCGCTCTCGCAGTTCAGGACCTTATCAACGGCAACATCGATTATGTTATGATCGACGCTGACCCCGCAGCACGTATAGTAGAAAACTTCAACGCTATCGGCTGATTAACAAAGCAATAAAACAAGACAGTGCCTTACTCCCCGACGATGTAAGGCATTGTTAGTCTTAAAGGATAGAATTATATGAACGGATTTATGTTTAAAGTCGAGAAGTTCCTTGACATCCTTATAAACAAGGGCGGCTACAAAGAGGTTCTCACAGGTCTGCAGAACACAATGATTATAGCCGTTGCCGGTCTTCTCATCGGTATTGTTATCGGTACTCTCATAGCTACGGTGCGTGTAATGCCCAAATATAAGGCAGCCGTCAGAGCTATGGATAAATTCTGCAGCTTCTATGTGGGTCTTTTCAGAGGTACTCCCATGGTTGTGCAGCTTCTCGTTTTTTATTATGTTATGCTCCCCCTTATGGGCATCAAAATGTCTTCCGTACTCGTTGCAATCACCGTCTTCGGTCTCAACAGCGGTGCATACATATCCGAAATCATGCGCGGCGGTATCCTCAGCGTTGACCCGGGACAGATGGAAGGCGGACGCAGTGTGGGTCTTAGCTATGGCACCACAATGCTTAAAATAGTTATCCCTCAGGCGGTCAAGAACATTCTCCCTACAATGGGTAACGAGTTTATTGCACTTGTCAAGGAAACCTCAGTTGTGTCCTTCGTCGGCGCAAAGGATTTATATCTTGCCTTCCAGAGCATCGGCTCAGGCACATATGAATATATGGTACCCTATCTTGCAATGGCAATTATTTATATTATTATAGTTTGTCTTATCACACTGCTTATCAAGGTTATGGAAAGGAGGCTGCGTAAGAGTGATAGAGGTCATTAATTTATGCAAATCCTTCGGTGATAATCATGTACTAAAGGATATCACCACCACAATCAAAAAGGGTGAAAAGGTAGTTGTTATCGGTCCCTCAGGCTCAGGCAAAAGCACCTTCCTTCGCTGCCTCAACTGTATGGAAGACCCCACAAGCGGTTCCATAATCTTCGGCGGAGAGAATATTGCAGACCCCAAGGTTGATATAAACATACACCGTCAGAAAATGGGTATGGTTTTCCAGCACTTCAACCTTTTCAACAACAAAACGGTTATTGAGAATATTATGATGGCTCCCGTTTATGTGGGCATCAAAAACCTCAAAAAGCAGAAGAAAAATCCCGACCCTACAAAACCCACCACAAAAAAAGAAGTCAAACAACAGGCTTACAATAAAGCAATGGAGCTTCTTAAGAGAATCGGCCTTGAAGACAAGGCTGATGCTTACCCCTCAAGCCTTTCCGGCGGTCAGAAGCAGAGAGTTGCTATCGTGCGCTCCCTTGCCATGGACCCTGATGTTATTCTCTTTGACGAGCCTACATCGGCACTTGACCCTGAAATGGTAGGTGAAGTGCTTGAGCTTATGAAAGACCTTGCAGACCAGGGCATGACCATGGTGGTTGTTACCCACGAAATGGGCTTTGCAAGAGAAGTCGGCACAAGAATTATGTTTATGGACGAGGGCAGATTTGTTGAGGAGGGTACTCCTGAGGTTTTCTTCTCAAATCCTCAGAGTGAAAGAGCAAAGGATTTCCTTTCAAAAGTTCTGTAATGAAATTAAGACTGCTGTATTTTATGCGGCAGTCTTTTTTGTTAACATCTTATTAACATTTGTACAATGTCAATTGAAACAAGTTATGTTCTAATATATCTTGAAGAAAATTAATACAAGGTGTTCAGATTATTTAAATTAAAACATTGACATTTGAGTGTTTTTTTGTTATCATATAATGGTTAAATTCCGTCATTATGTCTTGAATGATTCAAAGAAGAAAAAGACCTGACGAGCAAAAGAAAGAAGTGATTTCTATGAAGAAAGAAATACCTGCAGTTCTCTATGACCTTATTCCGTCACAGCAGACTATGTACCTTATGTTCAAATATACCTTCAGCAAACAGATAGCTCAGATTGCTACCTCATTTGCTGTTGAAAAGGATATTGACTTTGACCTTCTCACAAAGGCACTCAACATTGAAATTCAGAGAAATGACAGCCTTCGCATTAAATATATTAAGGTTGACAAGGAAATCAAGCAGTATTTCCTGCCTGAAATGAGAATAGGCAATGTGCCTAAAAAATATTTCCGCAGCGAAGAAGACCAAAACGCATTTTTTGAAAAGGATGCTCAGACACCCGTGAGATTCGACAAGGGTGAAACCTTCAGAATTTACTTCTATAAAAATGCTAACGGCAACAACGGCATTTATTTTAACGTGAGCCACCTTAACATGGACGCTCTCGGCGCAGTTATATTCTATATGGATCTTTTAGGCGTTTACTCAGCCCTTTTAAACGGCACAGAAATGCCTGCTCCCCTTGCTTCCTATGAAGAATACATTCAGGGCGAGCTGAAAAAGGTTGCCAACACAAAGAAGATGGAAAAGCACGAGCAGTTCTACCGCGAGTACTTTGCCAAGGGCGGCGAGCCTTTCTATGCAGGTGTGCACGGTCCTGCTTTCCTTGAAAAGCACAGAGCAAAGAAAAAGAACCCGAACCTTCGCGTTCCCCCTGCTTACAATCCCCTGCTTGACAAGTGCAACATGATTAACGGTCATATAGGCACAGAGGATGCTGCTAAGATTTTTGCATTCTGCAAGGAAAGAAGCATCGCTCCCGAAAGTCTCTTCATGCTTGCTCTTCGTACCCATTGCAGTGCTATCAACTACAGAACAGATGACGTATTTATGATGGCTACCTGCTCAAAGCGTGCAACAGTTAAGGAAAAGAGAATGAGTGGCTGCCTCGTTCAGCCCATTCAGGTGCGTACAATCATTCCCGAAACCGCAACCTTTGAAGAAGGTCTCAACGAATACACTTCAGTCAGAACTCAGCTTTACCGTCACACAGACTATCCCTACATCACTGCCCGTGACCTTTCAAGAGATATGTATAACTACGGTCTCATCCAGGGTCCTGCCTGCATGATGTTCTCATGGATTCCCGTACCCATTGACCTTTCAGAAATGGGCGTTGACCTTAAGTTCGACTTCAGAACTTATGATCTGGGCAGATATTTCACACCCCTTTACACTATCTGCTCACCCGACCCCAAGGATAAGGGCATTAACCTTAATTATATGTACCGCGTAAAGCTTTCAGAAAAAAGTCAGATTGAAGCACTTCACAAAAACTGCATGAAGGTTGTTATGGCAGGTATCAATAATCCGAAGATAACAATCGGCGAGCTGCTTGATATGTGCAGCAGATAAGATATCAGAGAAAAATTTAGGACCAACTGAAAATATAATATAATCAGGAGAATCAGATATGACAATTGAACTTACAAAAAAAGAAATAAAAGCTCTCGCAAAGCTTCGTCACCAGATTCATATGATGGGCCCCCTCGGCACTATCAAGGATATGTTTACAAGAAGTGAAGCCTTCGCTAACAATGTTGCTGTTGTTGAAAAAATCAAAAAGCAGCCCGTTGCTTACACCGTTAAGGAATTCCACGACAAGGTAAGAGAAGTAGGCACAGGTCTTTATGCTCTCGGTCTGGGCGGCAAGCACATTTCTATCGTCAGTGAAAACTCCTATAACTGGATTGTTGCTTTCTTCGCTATTGTCTGTGGCGGCGGTGTTGCAGTGCCCATCGACAAAGAGCTTCCCGACAAGGATATCAGCATGCTTATAAGCAAGGGTGACGCTGAAGCTGTTTTCATCAGCAGAACATATATCGATGCAGCTACTCTTCATGTTGCAAACGACGACAGATGCCAGAAGGTATTCCTTATGAGCGGCAACAAGGATGCGGACAAGTTTATGACAATCGATGCTCTTGCTGAGCTTGGCAGAGCTGAACTCGCAAAGGGTAACAGAGATTTCATCGACCACGAGGTCAAAAGAGATGACCTTGCAGCTATCCTCTTCACCTCAGGTACAACCGGTACCAACAAGGGCGTAATGCTTTCACATTACAACTTCGCTTCAAACGTTGAAGGTGTTATTGACTTCTTAGGCTCCGAGCTTTCAACAATGTCAATTCTTCCCATGAACCACGCTTACGAGCTGTCATGCAGTGTTCTTACCGCTATTTATATGAACGGTATCATCTACATAAACGACAGCCTTAAGAACATCCTTCCCAACATCAACGAATTCAAGCCCAACGCTATGGCTGTTGTACCCCTCGTGCTTGAAGCTATCTACAACGGTATCTGGGCGAAGGCTGAAGCAAGCGGCAAAGCTGACATCATGCGTAAGATGGTTAAAATCAGCAACAAGCTTCTTGATATCGGCATCGACATCAGACCTATCGTTTTCAAGCAGATTGCCGAAAACTTCGGCGGCAAGTTCCCCACAATGTCATGCGGCGGCGCACCTGCAAGAGCTGACCATATCAAGAGCCTCAGTGAGCTGGGCTTCAACATCATCGGCGGTTACGGCATGACAGAGGCATCACCCACAGTTACACTTCACAACAACGGCAGAAAGAAGCCTCTTTCAGCAGGTAAGGCATTCCCCAGAGCCCAGTTCAAGATTGATAATCCTGACGAAGACGGCATCGGTGAAATCCTCCTCAAGGGTGACAATATCACAAGAGGCTATTATAAAGATCCCGAAGCTACTGCAGCTTCATTCACTGAGGACGGCTGGTTCAAGTCAGGTGACTACGGCAGACTCGACGAAGACGGCGAGCTTTACATCACAGGCCGTAAGAAGTTCATCATCATTCTTCCCAACGGCGAAAACATCTTCCCCGAAACTGTTGAGAGCAACATTATGGAATGTCTCATCTATGCACACGAGGTTGTTGCTTTTGAAGAAAAAATCGAAGTACGCGGCAAAGAAAATGTTATTATGGCAGCTGCCGTTTATGTTGAAAAGGATGACGCAGCCTTCAACGGTATGAGCGAAGATGAAATCGTAGCTAAGGTTAAGGCAGACGTTGCTCTTTCAAATAAGGGTCAGCCTTCATACCGCAAGGTGCAGAGTGTATATGTATCCTTCAAGGAGTTTGAAAAGAGTTCAACCAGAAAGGTTATCAGACAGAAGGTTATTGATACATACACAAAAGCAAATGCAAATGCTTAATTAATAAAAACAATTAACAAAGGAGGGCAAAAAAAATGATTGAAAAACTAAAAGAGGTTATCTGTCGTTTTATAGACATTGATCCGGATTCACTCACAGCAGAAACTAACATCAGAACGGAGCTTGGACTTAACTCCCTTGAGCTTGTTAATATCGCCGTTGCCATTGAGGATGAATTTGATGTAGAAATTCCTGACCGTGAGGTTGTGAACATCGAAACTCTTGCTGACGCAGCACAGTTAATCGAAAAGTATATGGAAGACTAAAAAATCACTGAACTGCCCACTTTAAAGGTGAGCAGTTCTTTTTCAATATTTTTATTGACTTATTGTCAATAGTAGGTGTATAATTTTTTATATCAAAACCGAAAGGATGAAAAATATGAAAAAGATTATTGCGTTTTTACTTGCCCTGACCCTTGCCTTTTCACTTGCTGTAACAGCATTTGCCGCAGAGAGCACAGACCTTGTGGTACTTGGCGACTCAATTGCTCACGGCCACGGACTTAAAGACAAAGAGAACTATGCCTACGGTGCGCTTATTGCAAAGGCAAACGGCTACAACTATGCAAACCACGCCTATGACGGAGACACAACCTTTGACCTTAACAGACGCCTTGACAGAAGCGATATCATTGCCGACCTGAAAAAAGCTGAAATTATTGCAATTTCCATTGGCGGTAACAATTTCCTTCGTGGCGGCTTTGTGGAGATGATTCTCAGAGGAATTTTCGGTGACTATAAGATACTTGATGAAACCGCCGCAGAGTTTTACACAAACTTCATCGTGGCAGTTGATAAAATCAGAGCCATAAACCCTGACGCCACACTTCTTATTCAAACGGTTTACAACCCGAGAAATGATTTATTCAAGGGTGTTTATCAGCAGGCAGTCAACAGACTCAACAATTATATCAAAAAGGCAGCAGCCGAAAAAGATCTTACTGTTGTTGAGGTTGCTGCAGCTTTTCAGGGCCACGCAGGCGAATACATCCAGAGTGACGTAATACATCCCAACGAGAGAGGTCATTATAACATAGCTCTCGAATATCTCAAGGTGCTTAAGGACATGGGTCTCGGCACCGCAGATAAGCCTCTTATTGATGAGGAAGAGGTTATTGTTTACAGTGTATGGGATCAGATTATGGCATTCTTCCAAAAGCTGTTCAGCAAAAAAATCATCTAAAGTTTTGGCGAGCTTTTACAAAAGCTCGTGGGGCATAGTCACTGAAGCCCCGCCGGTGGCGGGTTAAGCGAAGTGAGGATGGCGCAGCGGTCAAAAGTTGCCCGCGCTCCAAGCGGACAGCAACTTTTGGGAACCGCAAGAGGGAGGGGCAACGCCCCGCATAAAGAAAACAAGGCAACCTTTTAACGAGGTTGCCTTTCATTATTTATTTTCGCTCGCCGCGTGGGCATTACTTTTCTTATAAGAAAAGTAATCAAAAGAATTTTGCTTGCTTTGCGGACTATCACTTAATCCTTTAATGTGATTTTTCCGCAATTCCGAATTTTTATCTGTTTCTTCTTCTGTCGCCGTCGCGTCTGGGTCTGGGACGTCTGGGAGCTTCCTCACCGTCATCCTCGGGTGTGAGACCTTCGATTTCGATAAGTGCATCTCTTCTTGAAAGATTGATTCTGCCCTGATCGTCGATTTCAAGAACCTTCACGATTACTTCGTCACCAACATTTACGCAGTCCTCAACCTTTTCTGTGCGCTTAACGTCGAGCTTTGAGATGTGAACAAGGCCTTCCT
>JAZTYQ010000109.1:0-24268 GCA_045637065.1 Acutalibacteraceae bacterium | reverse complement strand
AAACGGAAGATTAATACCTGTTTCTACAAAATATGTTTATGTATACACAGTTAAGGGAAGAGAATATAGATACAAAACAGAAAATGAATACAGGAGAAAACGCCCTTTATTTCAAAAAATGCCTATGGTATATGTGAAATGGTTTCCGCGCCGTGCATATCCTCACAAATTTAAAGCAACAGCAGAATGGGTGTTCGGTACTTTGTTTGTTGTTTACGGGATAGGGTTTCTTCTGATTGCAGTGTCGTTATCTTAAATAAATCCTACTAACTTTATTGATACTGACTATCGGACAGAAAAAAACGCCCGAAATTCATAATTCATCATTCATAATTCATAATTGACTTTCCGGAGGTAAATATGTCAGGAATTTTATACATAGTCGGCACCCCAATAGGCAACCTTGGGGATATGTCACCGAGAGCCGTTGAAACACTCTCTCAGGTTGATTTTATAGCCGCAGAAGACACGCGAGTTACGGTTAAGCTCCTTAACCACTTCGATATAAAAAAGCCCATGATAAGCTATTTTGAGCATAACAGACGCGCCAAGGGCGAGGTGATCGTCGATAAAATCCTTGGTGGCGAAAGCTGCGCTCTTGTCACCGATGCAGGTATGCCTGCCGTGTCTGACCCGGGTGAGGATTTAGTCCGTCTTTGCCACGAAAACGGCATCACTGTCAGCAGTGTGCCGGGTCCCACAGCCTTTGCAACAGCAGTTGCACTGTCAGGCATGAGTGTGGGCAGATTCACCTTTGAGGGCTTTCTCAGCATGAATAAGGTTTCACGCCGTGAACATCTCTCATCAATCAAGGATGAAAAGCGCACCATGGTCTTTTATGAAGCGCCCCATAAGCTCAGCAACACCCTTTGTGATTTATATGAAACCTTAGGTGACAGAGACCTTGCCATTGTACGCGAGATAACCAAGATTCATGAGGAAGTTATTCGCACCACCCTCGGGGCTGCTGCTGAAAAGTACGCCGAAGAGGGACTAAAAGGTGAGATAGTGCTTATTATTTCGGGCAAGCCCGAAAGTGAAGAGGAAGAAGTCACTTTAGCCGATGCCGTTGCACTTGCGAAGGTCTATATGGGTGAGGGACTTGGAATAAGTATGGCGGCTAAAAAAGCAGCCAAGGAAACGGGCATAAAAAAAGGCGATATCTATAAAGAATTGCAGGAGGAAGAATAATGGAGTGGCTTTCACAATACGGATATCTTATAATAGTGTTTATTGTTTTGACGGTGGCTTTTGCTTTTCTCTTTGTTAAATCTGTCAGTGCCTACAGTAACCATAACAAAAGCTATAAGGCGCAGGAGGCACAGCTCAAACGCCTGACAGCCCTTAAGGAAAAATACAGAAACGCTTCGGCTGAGGACCTTGCCAACTTTGACCAAGAGGAAATTTTAGAGGGTACGGCGCTGCTTTATCAGATAGCCCTGCAGAAAAGTGAGAATATGGAAGAAGCATTCCTCGCACTTTCAAAGGAAAAACAGCTGGTCTATGTTCTCGACGTTTTCACTGAAGACGCTTCGGCAGGGGAGTTCTTTTCACAAAACAGTGAAATTCTGACCAATATTATTCTTGAGGCTCTCACTGAAATCGGTATGACCGATTTTGCCGAGAAGCTCAGTGTGATTGCAAAAATGTATGATAAGGATAATGAAGAGGTGTCATTCAGTGAAAAAGCACTGGAAGATTTTGACAAAATGATGTCAGAAAACAATATTTTAACAGAAATTAAACTTAATTCGGCAAAATATATCACAGAAAACTACGATATTTTAAAATATTAAAAGTTTGTTTATTTGACTTATTGCTTTTTATGCTGTATAATGATTTGGTATCATTATTTAAGGAGGCGATTGGTTTGCGTAAGATTGTTGCAATTTTTCTTGTGCTTGCAGCTGTAACCGTGTTATTCACCGCGTGTATCGGCGATGACACACCCACAACAAATCCCCCTATAGTTACGGGAAATGTACCGACAACTCAGCCCTCGACAACCGAACCGCAGCCTGTGTCATATATTCTTACAACAAGTCCCGATAAAACCGTGCCATGGGTGGAGACAACTCAGTTTGACTTAGCGGCAGTTACAACGGATTACAATATACTTGTGCCTACGGATATAGTAGTTCCACCTGATATCAATGTTCCTACCACAGGCTCATCACTTCCCCCCACAATGCCTACTCAGCCTACCCAGCCTACTCAGCCTCCCACGGCAGTTACAATGCCCACAAATCCGGGCGACCCCACAACAACAAAACCCACAACCACTAAGCCCACAACAACTGAGGTTGAAAAGTTCGCAACTCCTATTGTACTTGATTCTGAGGCTTATGACAGCAACTCAGGCAAGCTTTATCTTGCAGTCAGCCCTGCGCAGTGGAGTAGTGACATAAAGGCAAACACCACAAGCATTTCAATCCGCATTGACGGTGTAACCGCTCCCGACAAGGTTTCATGCAGTGTTACGGCAGGTAAAAATGCAGACGGTATGCAGGAAATTATCATTGACCTTTCAGGTCAGTCTGTTACAACGGGCAGCACAATCAGCTATACCATTCCCGCAAACTTCCTGGTTTCAAAATCAGGAACACAGTACAATACGGCATATTCTTCAAGTGTATCATTTTAAAAATCAGCAGGTCTTAAGTGACCTGCTGATTTTTTTGCTAAGTTTCTGCCAAGAATGAAAATGGGAGTTGATATTATGCTCAGTGAAATCCGTCTCAGAGGCAGAAGGCTTTTAATCGGCGCAGTGCCTCTTTATTCTCTGACTTTGGCAGTGGGCATGATGCTCGTATTTTCTCTTTCACTCATGCCAATAGTCTATAAAAGCGCAGTCTTACCGAAGCTTATCAGTGAAGAATACACACCTTATGTTACTCTTGCAGTGTCAGCGTTACTGCTAACTGTTACCCTTATGTCGTACCTTGCCGTAAAAACAGGCAGTGACAGATATATGCTCAAAAAAGCTCAGGGAGTTTACGCTTCAACAGGGGATATATTTTATTATTTCAAACCGAGGGAGTTTTTTTCGCTTTTATTCTTCAAAATAAGAATGTTTTTCCTGCGACTATTGGTTTATGTGCTTATAAATACTCCGTCTTTTATCTGTGCTTATCTGCTCATAAGCCTTGCACATTCACGGTTTTCTTTTGCTGTTACTCTTGTTTTAGGGGCAGGTACTCTTGCATTTTTTATAAACGGATTATACTTCTATATGCGCCTGACAGCTTCACTCTTTCTCGCAGAATATTACTATATAAAAGGGGAGTACCTTTCCTTCCGTCACCTTGTGGGTTCATCACAGAATGCAATGAAAAACAAAAGCGGTGAGCTTGTTAGGCTGCGCTTAAGTTTTCTCGGCTGGTTTTTCAGCTGCGTTTTGTTGCTTCCCATCGGTTATGTCAGGGGTTATTACAGGCAAACCCTTGCAGCTTATGCAGGTGAAATTATGAAGTTGCAATAAAATATAAACTGTGCTAAAATAGCAGGGTAATTTTTTCGGAGGTACTGCTATGAGAGAGCTTTTGAATGTGAAATCCCTATGGGATTATCTTAAAACTGCCCAAAAACCCATTCTTCTTTACGGTATGGGCAACGGTGCGGACATGATAATAAAAGTCCTTGATGAAAACGGCATTCCCTGGCAGGACACCTTTGCAAGTGACGGCTTTGTCCGAGGTCACTTTTTTCACGGCAAAAGGGTACTGAGTTTCAGTGAGGCAAAAGAAAAATACGGTAACTTTATCATACTTATGACCTTTGCCGTACACGATGAAAAGACCATGAATTTCATAAAAGAGGTGTCAGAGAGCTTTGAGCTTTATTCGCCCACAATGAGTGTTGTTGACGGCGCACCTTTTACATATGAGTTTTTCCTTGAAAATGAAGAAAACTTCCGCAAAGCCTATAATCTTCTTGCCGATGAAAAAAGTAAAGAAGACTATCTTAATATACTCCGATATAAAATCAGTGGTGACACGCGGTACCTTTTTGCTTCACACAGTGAGAAAATGCGCGTTTACAGTGAAATACTGTGCTTAGGTGAGAATGAAACTATTGTTGACCTTGGAGCCTACGACGGCGACACCATAAGAGAGTTTGCCGAGGCAACGGGTGGACAGTACAATAAAATAATTGCCTTTGAGCCTGACAGTAAAAACTTCCGCAAGCTGACGGAAAAAACATCCCATATGGAAAATATAGAAAGACATAACCTCGGTGCATGGGATAAAAAAGAAACACTCTACTTTGCCAAGAAAGGCGGACGCAACTCACGCACCGATGAAAGCGGAGTGCCTGTAGAGTTTGACAGTGTTGATAATGTTGTTAATGAGGAAATTACACTGTTGAAAATGGATATCGAGGGCGCTGAGATGAAGGCTCTCGACGGTGCAAGGCATACGATTGAAAAATACAGTCCCAAGCTTTATGTATGCGCCTACCATCGGAATGAGGATATGTTTGCGCTGATACTTAAAATCAATGAGCTGTCGGCGGATTATAAAATTTATTTCCGTCAGCACCCATATGTGCCGGCGTGGGAGAGCAACTTCTATGCCGTCAGCAGTTCCTGACAGAAACCCTGCAAGGGTCTTTCCTTGTAGGGTAGTTTTATTTATGAGGAGCGGCGGCTCCATTAAATCGCAGGGGTGCGATTTTACGGCAATTTCATTGCCGACCCGAATGAAATTCGGGTATGGAGCCGCCGCCCAGACTGCAAGCATTACTCCAAAACTATCCCATCACATATCTCTCTGAATACGGGAGCGCAATCTGTATTTCCGCCTACACCGTTTTCATTGAGTACAACAACAATGTAGTGGGGATTATTCGCAGGGAAGAAGCCTGCAAACCAGGTGCGCAGTATCTCATTGCCGTCTTTATATACTCCGCTTTGTGCTGTCCCCGTTTTGCCTGCAAGGGATACAAGCTCACTGTGAGCTTTGTCTGCAAGTCCATTTTCTGTCACGCTCAGAAGCATTTGTCTTAGCTTGATAACAGTTTCATCACTGAGAAGCTTTACGGGTGTTGATGATGGCTCTTTTGTCATAAGCCCCATATAATTCGTAAAGCCCAAAATTAGCCTCGGCCCAATATAATTCCCCGTTGCAAGCACATGATAAGCCTTTGCAATCTGCAAGGGTGTAGCTGTGAGACTTCCCTGACCGAAGGCAAAGTTAGCAAGGTTGCCCTTGATTTTCAGTTCGCTTTCCGTGGGCAGGCTGCCCTTCGAACCTATAACAGAGGGTGCAAGCACGTCTTTTGTGCCAATGCCCATTTCTTTTGTGAGCCTTAAAAGCAAGTCGCTGTCGGTTTTCATAATAAGGTCAATAAAATATGTGTTGCAGGAATTTTCCAGAGCAGATGTCATATCAATTTCGCCGTGCGCCTTATTGTTATAGCAGGCAAAAGTTCTGTCACCTACGGTGATTTCACCTGTGCATTCATAGGTTTCATCGCTGTCTATGCCACATTCAAGAGCTGCCGCAGCAACCACCGCTTTAAAAACAGACCCAACACTGTAAGCGGTCAGCGCCTTATTGACAAGAGGTGAATTTTCTTTTGTGAGGCTGCTTGCAACATCATTCTGATTATAGGTCGGCACGCTTGCCATAGCAAGGATTTCTCCAGTGTGTGCGTGCATCACAATAGCACAGCCGCTTTCAATCCTGCTGTTTTTCAGGGCGGTTTCCGCTGCTTTCTGCACATTTTCGTCAAGGGTCAGCACCACACCTGCCTTGCTTGAATAATTGTTGTCATTGACGGTTTTCTTCATCCCTGCAAGCACTCTGCCCACAGCATCTACATCAAAGGTTACTGTCAGCTTGCCGCTGTTTTCCTTCAGGTACGCATTGTAGGATTTCTCTATACCCGTAATGCCTTCCTGCCCGTCAGAGCTGCAGTAGCCTATAATATGAGATGCTACACCTTCGGCAGAGTACCGCGAAGAAACTGAAAAGGTGCGGATGAATTCATTGTTTATCTCTTCCTTTACCTCACAGATAAAAGGGTAGCCGTCTTCGATTTTTTCTTTAATCAGCTTGTCATCTGTCTGCCCATTGAGATATTCATAGGCACCGGCACAAGGGGTTATAACGGCAAGAAGCTTTTTATCCTTTTCCGTCAGGGGAGTGAAATTGCGGTCGTAGATTATGCCTCTTTTTTCGCCTACAACAACGGTGCGATTGCTTCTTGACTGAGATACAGAGGAATAATCGCTGTGCTGAATGTACACTATTCTTCCTAAGAGAGCCATAAAACTCAAAATGATGAATATATATAATGAAAGGGCACGCTTTAGCATTTTAATCACCGAATTTATTTTTCTACGGCAAAAAACAGTAATACACTGAAAAAAATCGGCAAAATTGGCAATAATTTCTTAAAAAGACTTGACACTACCAAAATTATGATTAAAATATAACTTAGCACTCGAAAGAGTAGAGTGCTAATTATTAGCAAAGTAATAAATAAATTCTTTGGAGGTATAAATTATGACTATTAAACCTTTACTTGACAGAGTTGTTTTAAAGGCAACTGAAGTTGAAGAAACCACTCAGAGCGGTTTTATTCTTACAAGTGCTTCTCAGGAAAAGCCTCAGTTTTCTGAAGTTGTAGCTGTAGGCCCCGGCGGTGTTGTTGACGGCAAGGAAGTTGCTATGTATGTAAATGTTGGTGATAAGGTTATCACAGGCAAATATTCAGGCACAGAAGTTAAAATTGACGGCGAAGAATTTACAATCGTGCGTCAGAGTGAAATTTTAGCAATTGTAGAGTAAGACAGGAGGTAATACATTATGGCTAAACAGATTATTTACGGTGAGCAGGCTCGCAAGGCTCTTCAGAGCGGTATCGATAAGCTTGCAGACACAGTTAAAATCACCCTCGGACCTAAGGGCAGAAATGTGGTTATCGACAAGAAATACGGTGCACCCCTTATCACAAACGACGGTGTAACAATCGCAAAGGAAATCGAGCTTGAAGACGCTTTTGAAAATATGGGCGCTCAGCTCATCAAGGAAGTTGCAACTAAGACAAATGACGTTGCAGGTGACGGCACAACAACAGCTACACTTCTTGCTCAGGCACTTGTACGCGAAGGTATGAAAAATGTAGCAGCAGGCGCTAACCCCATGGTAGTAAAGAAGGGCATTCAGAAGGCGGTTGCAGCAGCAATTGAAACAGTTAAGGCTAACTCAAACCCCGTTAACACCTTTGAGGATATTGCAAGAATTGCTACAATCTCATCAGCAGACGAAAGCATCGGTACTCTTATTGCCGAAGCTATGGAAATCGTAACAACTGACGGTGTTATCACAGTTGAAGAGTCAAAGACAGCTGAAACCTGCAAGGAAGTTGTTGAAGGTATGCAGTTTGACAGAGGCTACATTTCACCTTATATGGCAACAGATCTTGACAAGATGGAAGCTGTTATCGACGACGCTCCAATCCTTATCACAGACAAGAAAATCAGCAACATCCAGGAAGTGCTTCCCCTTCTTGAGCAGGTGCTTAAAATGGGCAAAAAGCTTGTTATTATCGCCGAAGATGTTGAGGGTGAAGCTCTCGCTACACTTCTTGTTAATAAGCTCAGAGGTACCTTTACATGCGTTGCAGTGAAGGCTCCCGGCTTTGGTGACAGAAGAAAGGAAATGCTCCAGGACATCGCTATTCTTACCGGCGGTCAGGTTATCACAAGCGACCTCGGTCTTGAACTCAGCACTGCTACACTTGATATGCTCGGTTCAGCAAGACAGGTTGTTGTAACCAAGGAAAACACAACTATTGTTGACGGTGCAGGAGACAAGGCAAACATTAAGGCTCGTGTAAATCAGATTAAGGCTCAGATTGAGGCTTCAACCTCAGAATTTGACACAGAAAAGCTTCAGGAAAGACTTGCTAAGCTTGCAGGTGGTGTTGCAGTTATCAAGGTTGGTGCAGCTACCGAAACCGAAATGAAGGAAAAGAAGCTGCGTATCGACGATGCACTTGCAGCAACAAAGGCAGCCGTTGAAGAAGGCTCAGTTGCAGGCGGCGGTGTTGCACTTCTCAATGCAATTCCCAGCGTAAACGCGCTTCTTGAAAAGACTGAAGACGAAGACGAAAAGACAGGTATCCGCATTGTGCTAAAGGCGCTTGAAGAGCCTGTTCGTCAGATTGCAAAGAATGCAGGCCTTGAAGGCTCAGTTATCATCAATGAAATCGTAACAAGCGGCAAGGTTGGCTACGGCTTCAACTTCGCTAAGGAGCAGTATGTTATGATGGCAGAAGCAGGCATTCTCGACCCCACAAAGGTTACACGCTCAGCTCTCGAAAATGCTTCAAGCGTGGCGGCTATGGTGCTTACAACCGAGTCACTCATCACAGATATTCCCGACCCTGCCGCAGAGGCAGCCGCTGCAGCAGCAATGGCACAGGGCGGCGGAATGTATTAATTCAATTATGAATTATGAATTATGAATTGCGCGTTGTACTCTGCCGATGAGGTGAGTATTTTCCCGCCGAGGTAATTTCATATTAAAATGACACATCCACCTGAAAAAATAACAGGTGGATGTTTTTTTATTCGGTTTCGTTGTTAAATAAAATCCTCAGGTAGTTTCGTTTGCCGTAGAGGATGCGGTGAATATATACTGTTTCATTCTCATAAGTGTAAAAGCTGATATAACTGCCGCACACGACAAATCGGTATTCACTGTCATAATTGATTATGCTGCTCAGGGGAGAGCCGCTTTCTGGAAAATCACCGAGTATTCTGATTGATCTGACAATTTTTGAAACGGTGTTATCGGCTGCAACTGAGTTTAAAAGCTCATTAGAAATATAATCTTTTATGCCTTGAAGGTCTTTTATGGCTTCATCGGAAAATACTATACTGTTCATTTATACACCCAGCATCTTTTCAACATCATCAATGCTTTTCCAGCCCTTGGTGTCGCCTGATTTTTTGCCAATAGCCAATTCCTTTAACAGCTTGAGCGTTGCCTGAGTTTTTTCATATTCTTCTATATCAACAATAACATACCTGCCTCGACCGTTTTTGGTAAGAAACACGGGCTCACCGTCTTCGATGCTTCTGAGAATATCATTATAGTTTCTTAAATCTGATACGGGTCTAATGTTTGGCATATAATCACTCCTTGAATTAATTTCGTAATTATTATATACTAATTTTAAGTAAAATTCAACAGCAAATTCAAATTTAAAAAATATTTATAAAATTCTGTCAGAAAATCCTTAATTTGGGTAGATAATAGGTGAAGGGATGTGATAAATATGCATGACACTGAGATTATAACAATGCTCTGGAACCGCGAACAGAAGGCACTTTCGGAAATTGCCTTGAAATACGGAAAGCTCCTGTTCACTCTTTCCGAAAACATACTTCACTGCAAAGAGGATTCACGTGAGTGTGTCAACGATACATATTTAGCTGTATGGAATCGCATACCTCCGGAAAAGCCCGACCCTCTCACCGCCTTCCTTTGCAGAATAACCAGAAACATATCCATAAAAAAACTCCGAGACAGAAATGCAAAGAAGCGTCAGGCTGAGACTTTGCCAATTCACGAGCTGGAATACTGCATAGCCGGCACAAGTGTGGAAGAAAAAGTGGATGCAAAAATCTTAGGCAAAAAAATCGATGAGTTTCTGTCAGCTATCGACGAGGAAAGCCGTGTTATTTTTGTCAGACGATATTTCTTCGGTGACGATATCGAAACCATTATGTCATTAGTCGGAATGAGTGAAAGTAATGTCTATGCAAGGCTTTCCCGCACCCGTAAAAAACTTAGAGCTTATCTTGAGAAAGAAGGTGTTTTTGATGCTTGACTATCTTCTTGATGCCATGAACGAAATCAGCGACGAGCATATCGCTGAGGCGGTGAATTACGAGGCTAAAGCAAAAAAGATTAACCTGAAGAAGATTATACCCATGGCGGCTTGCTTTGTTTTTGTGGTTGTGGCAGTTATTGCAGGTGCAGGTTTGTTTGAGGTTGCTCCACCTACCACAGAGCCTACAATTATTGGTACACCGACCTATGCACCGACACAAGCACCTGTGCAGAACAGCACCACAGTGGCACCTACTCAATGTCCGACTCAGAAGCCTTGGGAGGATATGTCCTACGGTGAACGCTACACAACCATTACAGTTGAGGGTGTGTTTTATGTTTATGCTACTGAAAGTGTCCCGTCAGGCAGAATAGGGGAGAAGCTTATTACTGAAAACGCTGTCTATCCTTTTCTTGAGGTATACGGAATAAAGGGTTTGACAAATGATTTGTTTGTTGCTGTCAAATTCTCTGAAGACGAAAGCGGTGAATATTTCCTATATTTAAGAAGTGATTATAAACCTGATACCTTAGGTGATCTTCTTGATGCAATCGGCATAGACAATCTGAACTTTATCGGAAATTCTGCAATTTATCAGGATGTGGGCTATAACTATGATGGTAAGGGTTGGAGCGACGACAATATTGAGATAGTTTATAACATAGATGCCAAGGGTCATAAGGAGCTTTCAGGCTTGCTCTGGAAAAACAAAAGTGCAGTTTGTGTTGAAGATTATAATATCAGCAATCTTTCCAAAGTTACCGTAAGAACTGAGATTCTGGGTCAATCCGCAACTGTTTATATTGAGGAAAGCGGCATTTTAAAAACAAAAACATACTTACATGTATATATTGGAGCTGCATTTTCCGATAATATGTATTATTGCTTTCAGATGGAGGATAATGCGATAAAAGATTATATTGCTTTCCTTGAAGAGGAAGCTGAAATAATCCGCGAAGACAGATATAGCCCTGAACAGCTTACTTCAACCACCACACCCACAACAGAAGGCACAACACTGCCACCCACAAATGAAAGCTTCAGTGAAGTCGAAAAAGTCTTCGGCACTGCAAAAACACTCGGTGATATTATAGATGGCTTTGATATTGAAAAGGCAGATTATGGCATTTCAGGTGATATGAATATCGACTTATTTGCACACATTGAGGAAAAAGGCAAGGATGAAATCACTTATTCAATAGCGGCTGATACCAAGCAGCAGTTAGTTGAGTTTATGCAAAAGCATAGTGCAAGCAAGGCTGAAGAAAGAAGATGTCGGGCAGATATCACACTGATTTTCAGTGCATACTTTATGGGAAACAGCGGCAGAATTTGCCTTGGCAATGACGGATATCTCTACCTCACTTGCGGGTCAATAACCAAAGCCTTTTATGTAGGTGAAGACGCGTACCGTGACTTTAAAGAAAACCTTATTGCTGTCGTCTGGACTACAGACAACCCCGTCACTTTTGGCTGAGTTATATAATTTTAACAATGCATTTGTGCAAAATTAATAAAATATGCCGAAACCTATTTATTTTTATGTTGATTTATGCTATACTATAAGCATAAAGAGAGCTTCTCTTTATAAAGATAAAACAAGAAAGGAGCTGACGATATGAAAATAACAGTTATCGGCAGAAAATGCACACCCAGAGATTCCTTTAAAGAAAGAGCTGAAAAAAGACTTCAGAAGGTTGAGAAGTTCTTCGGCGGCGAGGCAGAAGCCAAAATCACTGCAACCGTTGAAAAGAACGAGCAGATTGTTGAAGTTACCATCTATCATGACGGCATAATTTTCCGTTCTCAGGAAAGAGCCGCCAATATGAACGATGCTCTTGACAGGTGCGCCGACTCAATTGTCCGTCAAATCCGCAAAAACAAAACAAAAGTGGGTAAGAAGCTCCGTCAGGCAGCCTTTGAGGAATATGACGCTATCGAGACCTTCGAGCCTGAGGATGACTACAATGTTGTCCGCTCAAAGGAGATTATCCTTAAGCCTCAGAGCGTTGATGAGGCAATACTCCAGATGAATCTTCTTGATCATCAGTTCTATGTTTTCCTCGACAGCACCAGCTATAAGACCTGCGTTGTCTATGCAAGAAAAGACGGAGGCTACGGCGTAATTATTCCGCAGACAGAGTAAATATCAATTATGAATTAGGAATTATGAATTATGAATTGGGCATCGCTTTTGCGATGCCTTTGTTTATGTCAACTTTTTACTTTTATTACAAAAATTTTACTGTACAAATTTGAAATAGTGTGCTATAATTAAATTCCAATAAAATAGGAGGTAGAAAGTCTTATGAAAAATCTTAAAAAGATTGCAGTGGTTCTTCTTGCAGTGCTTATGGTTGCTTCAGTGTTTACTGCTTGTGATGTAAAACTCACTCAGGAGCAGAAAATCCTTGGTTCCTGGAGAGATTCAACAGGCACAATCGGCTACGAGTTCCTTGAAAACAATGCTTGTAAGGTAACCTATGCTGATGTTACAATTCCCATTATCAACATCACATATGACGGCACTGTTGACGGCACATACACTGTTTCAAAGAATGACAGCGGCGCACTGTGTCTCACAGTTACTTACACAATCCTTTCAAAGAGCATAACAAAGAATTATACTTACACTCTTGAAGGCAACGCTCTCACTCTTACAGACACAGCAGACGGCAGTGTAACAACACTTCTTGCTTACACAGCTCCCGCAGAATCAACTGCAGCTGCTCAGTAAATAAAAAAACGCAGTGGGGTAGTGCTATACTATCCCACTTTTTACTAAGACTTTCAGGAGTATGACTATGAGAAAAACTACTAAAATTTTCATATGCTTAATCTTTGTTGCCATAGCATCTGTTTGTGTGCTTATTGGCATTGATGCCACGCGTCAGGGTGGGGGAGATGACACCACAACCACCGCCGCCCCCGTAACCGTCAGCCCCACAACAACTGAGCCTTCTACTGAAGAAACCACAACTGTCGAGCCTGAAAAAGACCTTGCAAAAGAGCTTATCGGCAAGTGGACAGACAGTGCGGGAATGAGCGGCTTTGAGTTCTATGAGGGCGGAAAGGCATCCTTTACCTATGCTAACCTTGCTGCTCTGGGCATCAGCTTCGACGGTACCGTTGACAATGGCACATATATCCTTGAGGGCAACACCCTCACTATTACCTATTCAATTTACACTGCAACAATTGAAAAGAAATACGAGATTTCAATTGAAGATGACGTGCTTAAAATGACAGACAAGGAAGACGGCGGCACTTCATCCTATATCAGAAGTGGCACAAACGGCAACACGCAGCCGGGCACAACAACACCCTCTGTTTCAGACGAGCTTTACGGCAGCTGGGAAAACAAATCAATGAGTAAAAGCTATAAATTCTCAGGCGGAGGCAAGGTTATTATCACCCTTGATGGTGAAAACTTTGACGGCGTTTATGTCACTGAGGGTACGGATATCACTATTCAATACACTGCATACAGCAAAAAAATAACAGAGAAATTCACCTTCTCGGTTACAACAAATGCTCTCACTCTCACTAATAAGGCAGGCTCGGAGTTTATCTTCAAACGTGCCGGCACAAGTGTTGCCCAAACAGAAGACGATGAGCTTCTTGGTCTTTGGCGTGACAGTGCCAATATGAGCGGCTATGAGTTTAAAGAAAACGGCGTTGTTGAAATTACCTTTGTCAATATAGAAATTCCCGTGCTTAATGTACCCGTAAACGGTACCTTCACAGGTGCCTATGAAATAGAAGACGGTGTGCTGACACTGACATATTACATCTACGGTAAGGCTATAACAAACAGCTATACTTATGAGATAAACGGCAACAGCCTGAAGCTGAAAAACACAGAAGACAGCCAAATATCAACCTATATGAAACAGTGAGGAAATAACAATGACACAGCAGGAAAAAGTTTATAAAGCACTTGATGACCTTGGAATTGAATATAAGGTAATCCACCACGAGCCTGTTCATACAATTGAAGAAATGGATGCTTTAGGTATTTTCACCGACGGTGAGCTTTGCAAAAATCTCTTTTTACGCAACGCCAACGGCAAGACCCATTATGTGGTCTCTATGATGAAGGATAAGCATCCCGATATTCAGCAGGATATCCGTTCACAGCTTGGCTGCTCAAGACTCAGCTTCGGCTCAGACGAAAGACTTATGAAGCATCTGGGCCTTGAACCGGGTGCAGTGTCGCCCTTCGGTATTCTCAACGATGACGATGCAGATGTCAATGTGGTTTTCGATTCCGAGCTTCGTAATCTTGATACCCTTGTTGGCTTTCATCCCAACGATAACACTGCATTCCTCTGGCTGAAATTCAGCGATTTGCTTAAGTTTATCAAGTCAAGAGGCAACGACGTTTACTACATCAATATATGAAAAACTTAACATTTCACTGTTGAAATAAAAAGATAAATCATATATAATAGCTCACAGATTATTTGAACGGAGAAAGATTAATGAAAATCAATTTTGTAATTCCCTGCCTTTTGGGTCTTGAAAAGCTCATAGCCGATGAAATGAAAGACCTTGGTGCAGAAAATGTTGTGTCAGAAAACGGCAGAGTTCTTTTCAGCGGCGACGAAAATCTTCTTGCAAGAGCAAACATCTGCTCACGCTATGCCGAGAGAATACAGATTTTAGTCGGTAGCTTTGTGGCTAAAACCTTTGAAGAGCTTTTTCAGGGCACCAAGGCACTTCCTTGGGAAGAGTGGATAGGCGCATATGATGCCTTCCCCGTTAAGGGATATTCACTCAACTCGGCTCTTTTCAGCGTCAGCGACTGTCAGTCGATTATCAAAAAGGCTGTGGTTGAAAGACTCAAGAGCAAATATAATATCTCCTGGTTTGAGGAAACAGGCCCTCTTTATCAGATTCAGTTTTCAATTATGAAAAATCAGGTGAGCCTGCTTATTGATACTTCTGGCTACGGACTTCACAAGAGGGGCTACCGTCTTGAATCAAACGGCGCACCTATGAAGGAAACCCTTGCGGCTTCCCTTTGCAATCTTGCAAGGCTCAGACCATACCATACACTTTATGACCCCATGTGTGGCTCGGGTACAATTCTCATTGAGGGTGCAATGATGGTCAATAATATGGCTCCCGGTGTAAACAGACACTTCACTGCTGAAAGATGGCAGAACATCCCTGAAAGCATCTGGAATGAGGAAAGAGACAGGGCAAGAAGCCTCGCTCTCACTGATTCTCAGTTTGTGTGCTACGGCTCGGATATTGACGAGAAATCCCTTGAGGTTGCCCTTGCAAATGCAAAAAGGGCAGGAGTAGATAAATTCATCACCTTCGAGAAGAAGGACATCCGTGACTTCACTCCCAAATCAGAAAAGGGTACAGTCATATGCAATCCGCCTTATGGTGAAAGACTTCTCGATCTTCAGCAGGCAGAGCTTCTCTATAAGTCAATGGGTAAACGCTTCCCGCAGTCAAGAGGCTGGGCGTACAACATCATCAGCCCAAGCGAAGACTTTGAGATTTTCTTCGGCAGAAAAGCCGACAAGCGCAGAAAGCTTTACAACGGTATGATTAAATGTCAGCTTTATATGTATTTTAAATAAGAGAAAAGACAGGCTACGAACAATAGCCTGTCTGAATTTTTTGTCTTACTTTATCATCTCACCGAACTGCTCTTCACTGATAACGGTGACACCAAGGTCATTGGCCTTTTTGAGCTTACTGCCTGCATCTTCTCCTGCAAGCACATAGGTTGTCTTCTTCGACACACTGCCGGAAGCCTTTCCGCCGAAAGATTCGATAATCTTGGTCGCCTCACTTCTCGTGTAGGTTGAAAGAGTACCCGTCAGCACGAAGGTCATACCCTCAAAGCGCATATCCACAATTTCCTTGTGACACTCCATGTTAAGTCCGAGAGCCTTCAAATCGTCAATGAGCTTGATGCTTTCGGGGTGTGAGAAAAAGTCAGTGACACTCTGTGCCATAACAAGTCCGAAGCCCTCAATCTCGGCAATTTCCTCGGTGGTGGCGGCTATGAGCTTATCCATTGTGCCGAAACGCTCGGCTAAGAGCTTACCTGCCTTCTGACCTATATGGCGTATGCCCAAAGCATAAATGAGCCTTGCAAGGTCGTTTTCCTTTGATTTTTCTGCAGCTGCAATAAGGTTGTCGGCACTCTTTTCACCCATTCGCTCAATGGACGCGATTTTATCTCTGTCAAGTGTGTAAATATCCGCCGCCGTTTTAATCATACCCTCGTTTACAAAGGTTTCAAGCACTGCCGTACCCATGCCCTCAATATCCATAGCATCTCTCGAGCAGAAATGAATAAGATTGCGAAGAAGCTGATTTGGGCAGTCGGGATTACAGCAACGAAGTGCAGCTTCACCCTCTTCTCTTGTGACCTTTCCGCCGCATGAAGGACAGATATCCGGTATGCGATAAGGCTCAGTGTTTTCGCCGTGAGAAACAACGCACACAACCTCAGGGATGATATCACCAGCCTTGCGGATAATCACTCTGTCACCTATGCAGATGCCCTTTTCGTTGATGAAATCCTGGTTGTGAAGTGTAGCTCTGCTGACAGTCGTACCGGCAAGAAGCGTAGGCTCAAATATACCTGTAGGTGTAAGCACACCTGTTCTGCCAACATTGATTTCAACATCAAGAAGTGTTGTTTCCTTTTCCTCTGGAGGGTACTTATAAGCAAGTGCCCATTTGGGAAATTTTGATGTTGAACCCAGCTGTTCTCTTTGTGAGAAATCATTAACCTTGATAACTGCACCGTCAATGTCAAAGGGGAGTGTACCTCTGATTTCGCCTATGCGCTCAATTTCTCTGAGGGCATCTTCAATGCTTTGACATTCTGTGTAGAAAGGCACAGTGTTGAAGCCAAGCTCCTTTATAAAGTCGAGGGACTGCTTGTGATTTGTCAGTTCTTTACCCTCAATGCGCTGAATATTAAAGGTAAAAATATCAAGCTTTCTCTTGCTTGTTATCTTGGGGTTTTTCTGACGGAGCGACCCTGCCGCAGCGTTACGGGGATTTTTGAAGGTCTTCTCGCCGTTTAATTCCTGTTCGGCTATGAGGGCAGTGAAAACCTCTCTCGGCATATAAACCTCACCGCGTACCTCAAGAACGGGTAAATCAGTGTCAATCTTAAGGGGAATGTTACGGATAGTTCTGATGTTTGCCGTAACATCTTCGCCGGTTCTGCCGTCACCGCGGGTTGAGCCGCGCACAAGAAGACCGTTTTCATATTCAAGTGACACTGAAAGACCGTCAATTTTCGGCTCCACAATGTAGGTGGGCTTTGAAATGACAGCTCTTACTCTCTGGTCGAAGGCGAGTACATCTTCCTCACCGAAGCCGTCCTGAAGGCTTTCCATAGGCACAATATGCTCCACGGGTGTGAACTGACTGTCAGCCTTGCCGCCAACACGGTGGGTGGGGGAGTCAGCTGTCACTGTTTCGGGATATTTCTCTTCAATTGCAATAAGCTCGTGAAGAAGTCGGTCATACTCGAAGTCCTCAATTTCAGGCTCATCATTTTCATAATATTTCTTGTTGTGATAGTTGATAATTTCACGAAGCTCCCGGGCTCGTTCTCTCATTTCAATCAATTCGCTCATAATTATTTCTCCTTATTAAGAGTGCCTGAATAAAATTCATCCTTGAACCACACATCATCTATGGTGAACTCTTTGCCGTTAAGATATTCCAGCTCACCTGCATCGGTGGTGAAGTCAAAGACCAGCTTATATGAGCAAAGGCACTGCTTTTTAAGTCCCGACTTTTTATTCAGGGCGTTGGTGCCGTATTTGCCGTCACCTAAAAGCGGATGACCTATTGAGGCAAGATGGGCGCGTATCTGGTGAGTTCTGCCCGTGAGAAGGTCAACCTCTAATAGGCTCAGACTGTCACGGTACCCCAGCACTTTATATTTAGTTTTGATATATTTACTGTCGGGAGACTGTTTTTTTGACACGAAAACCTTATTCTTTTTTTCATCCTTCACAAGATATCCATCGAGAATATCGCTGTCCTTTTTCGGCTTGCCGTGTACGAGGCACAGGTATATTTTATGCAGCTCTCTGTCCTTCATTTTCTGATTGAGTACTCTGAGGGCTTCTGCCGTTTTGGCGCATATAACAATGCCGCTTGTGTTTCTGTCGATACGGTTGACCAGGGCAGGAGTGAAAGAGCTTTCACTGTCAGGCTGCCATTCCCCTTTTTCATAAAGATAGCGCTTTGTGCGTGTGATGAGAGTGTCGATATATTCACTGTCATCCGGGTGGGAGAGCAGCCCCACTTTTTTGTTCAGCAGGATAACATTTTCATCCTCATAAACAATATCAATCTTTTTTGAAGCTGACATAAAGTCATAGACAGTTTCTTTCTGAGCAAAAAACTCATCGTTAATATACATATCCACTACATCACCTAAATTCAGGCGGGTAGAAATTTCCGCACGCTTGCCGTTGACCTTAATGCGCTTGATTCTTATGTACTTATACATCAGTGCCTTAGGCAGGTTGGGGAAAGACTTAGTCAGGTATTTATCTAGACGCTGGTTTGCATCGTTTTTTTCGATAGTGAAACTTTTCAATTGGCAACATCCTTTTATATAATTCAAATTCATTATAACATAAAAACTTAAAAATGTATAGCATATTACGGATGAATTTATTAATTAACCTATGCGCTCGCATGCGAACGCATAAAAGCGTATGCGAAGCGATGCCTATATGATACTTATACTGACACTGATATTGACACTGATACTGATACTGATACTGGTACTGGTACTGATACTGAGCAGCTTGTCGAGCTGCAAAAAGCACAAAGAAAAAACAATAAAAGTTGACAGAGTTGAAATATGGGTGTAAAATTATATATAGAAGAAAATTTTCCTTTTGGAGAAGAGTATGAAAAAAGTTATATTTCTGGTTATTGTTATTGCTGTTTTTGCTTTCTGGTATAACAGCAACAGCTACACCTCAGAGCCGGTTGTCAATCATATTTCCGAAACGGTGGATGATTATATTGTGCCGACAGAAAAGTGCTATCATTACAGTCAGCTTGATGAAAACGGCAAGTTTGTTTATGATGAATTGCTCAGACAAGTGCCGAGCGGCGTGACTGAATTTTCTATCAAAAATATTCCCGAAGAAACTATGCAGGATGATAATTTCGAGATTATTATCGATGCGTTTTATAAAGACCATCCTGAGTTTTTCTGGCTCGGAAACGGCTATGAATGGACATATAACGAATTTTTCGGTCGAATGGATCTCATCCTATACACGAAGGCTTTCTGGAATGACGACCTTGACAAAAATGCAGCAACTGACAAGTTCTTTTTAAAGGTTGATGAAATCACTGCGCTTGCCGGTGAATTTGAGGATGAGTATGAACAAGTAAAATTTGTCCACGATTATCTTATAGATAATATAACATATGACGATGATGCAGCCGAAGAATTAGACGAGGATGCGACTACGGTTGAGGCTTCATTTGCCTACTCGGGATACGGTGCACTTGTTAACGGTCTTTGTGTTTGCGAGGGCTATTCAAAGGCTTTTCAGCTGATTATGCAGAATCTCGGTTATGAGTGCATATTGGCATGGGGTGAAGGAATCGATGATTTGCACTCGTGGAATATGTTAAAGCTCGACGGTGACTACTATTATTTTGATCTCACTTGGGATGATGAAGGTGATACGGTTGACGATGACGGAAAAATGATATATGCTGACGGCAACAGTCACAATTACTTTGCTGTTACATCCAAGGAGTTTGCAAGAGAACACAAAACCGAGGATTTTGAATATCCGCTGTGTACGGCTACGGAATACAACTACTTTTACCGTGAAGGCTATATTGTTGAAGACTACTCTGAAACAGCAGTTAAAGCAGTTCTTAAAAAGCAGTTTGATAAAGGCTTATCTGAAATCAGTATTAAGTTTGCGGATGATGTAACTATGGATAAAGCAGAAGGCTATGTTGAAAATATAATGAAAAAAATGATGTCTGAATATAAATACTACAGATATTATGAGCGGTATTATATATCCGAAAATGATAAAATGCTTGTTATAACCTATAACTTTGTTTAATAAATCCCTTTAAGAAACAGAAAAAATGTGAGGTTAGAAATATCGTGGCGAGAAACTTTGTTTTAAGAATTGATGAGTTAGTAAAAATATACCATTCTTCCAAACGAAAACAATCAGATTTTCCTTCAATAGGATTCAATATAGATAAAGGAGATTTTATCAAGATAACAGATACAGTAAGAGAAAAAATGGAAAACGGAACTTTAAATGTTATCCCGTTTATTAATTCTTATAAGGTCTGTTTGGAAATAATTGATAAGTATTTAAGTCAGCCGACGATGCAAGAATATAGCGAAGGTGCATATGAAGCAATGAAAGAAAATAAGCATTGCAAAATTCTTGCTTTTATAAAATATTTTGACAATATTGACGGGACATATTCTTTTAATGATTTTGAAGAAAAACAAATTAAAAGAACAGTTGTAAAGTGGGCGTCAGATAATGGATTTGAATTAACGTAATAAACGCATTGATAGGAATTTTATATTGAATGACATTTAATCTCACAGCACTCTGCAACTATAGCAGGGTGCTGTTTTACTCCCTCCGTCACACTTCGTGTGCCACCTCCCTCTCTGAGGGAGCTGGATTTTTGCTTTAGCAAAAAGACTGAGGGAGTGTCCTGCTCGCTCGGCAGGGTGCTGTTACGGAGAGGTTCCTCGGCAGATACGGCACTCCGTGTCCCTACGACGCGTACAAAAAAAGCCCAAAAGGTCAACATCTTGTGATGATTTTTCCTCAGAGGTATACTTCTTGTCATTTTCAACAAAAATTTTTTTGCTCAACAAGCAGATTTTCATCACGAAAATATTGATTTATTGCCGTCATAGTGATAAAATAATAAGGTATTTTTTAAACTACACTTCAAATACAAAAAGGGGTATGTTAAATGGAAAGAAAAACTGGTACTGTTTCAAGAGGTATCCGCTGCCCGATTATCCGTGAAGGTGACGACCTTGCAAAAATAGTTTGTGACAGTGTTGTTGACGCTGCAAAGAGTGAAGGCTTTGACCTTCGTGACAAGGACGTTGTAGCTGTTACTGAATCAATCCTTGCAAGAAGCCAGGGCAACTACGCTTCAGTTGAAGCTATTGCAAAAGACGTCAAGGCTAAATTCGGCGGTGAAACCGTAGGTGTTCTTTTCCCCATTCTTTCAAGAAACCGTTTCGCTATCTGTCTTCGTGGTATAGCTATGGGAGCAAAGAAAATCGTTCTTATGCTTTCTTATCCCAGTGACGAAGTTGGTAACCATCTTCTCACCTATGACCAGCTTGATGAAGCAGGTGTAAATCCCTACAGTGATGTGCTTTCACTTTCTAAGTACCGTGAGCTTTTCGGCGAAAATAAGCATGAGTTCACAGGTGTTGACTATGTAGAATATTATTCAAATCTCGTTAAAGAAGCAGGCGCTGAATGTGAAGTTATCTTCGCAAATCAGGCTAAGAGCATTCTCGAATATACCGATTGTGTACTCGCTTGCGATATCCACACAAGAGCGCGTACAAAGCGTCTTCTCAAAGCTGCAGGCGCAAAGATTGTTTACGGCATGGACGATATCCTCAACGAATCAATCGACGGCAGTGGCTTCAACCCCGATTTCGGTCTTCTCGGCTCAAATAAGTCAACAGAAGATACAATCAAGCTTTTCCCCAAGAACTGCAATGAATTTGTAAATAAAACTCAGCAGTATCTCATCGAAGCTACAGGCAAGAATATAGAAGTAATGGTTTACGGTGACGGCGCATTCAAAGATCCTCAGGGCAAAATCTGGGAGCTTGCTGACCCCTGCGTATCACCAGGTTACACTGCAGGTCTTGAGGGTACCCCCAACGAGCTTAAGCTCAAGTATCTTGCTGACAACGATTTTGCAGGCCTCACAGGCGACGAGCTTAAAGAAGCTATCTCAAAGCGTATAGCTGAAAAGGGTGAAGCAAGCCTTGTAGGCAATATGGCTTCTCAGGGTACCACACCCAGAAAGTTCACTGACCTTATCGGTTCACTCTGCGACCTTACAAGCGGCTCAGGTGACAAGGGTACGCCCGTAGTACTTGTACAGGGCTATTTCGACAACTACACCAACTGATTTTTCAGGCGGTTCAGACAGTTTAATACTATCAATATATAGGGAGGAATTTTAAATGGATTCAAATGTAAGATCCGACACTATGGCACGTATTACTACCAAAGAGCTTGCAGATGCTTTTATTGCAGAGCAGGTTGAAGCGGTACGCGCACAGGTAGGCGATAAAAAGGTGCTTCTCGCTCTTTCAGGCGGTGTTGACTCATCGGTTGTTGCGGCACTTCTCATTAAGGCTATTGGCAAGCAGCTTGTCTGCGTACATGTTAACCACGGCCTTATGCGCAAGGGCGAAAGCGAAAATGTTATTGAGGTTTTCAAAAACGGCCTCGATGCAAACCTTATTTATGTTGATGCAACAGAGCGTTTTCTCGACCTTCACAAAGATGTGAGCGATCCCGAAACAAAGCGTAAGATTATCGGTAAAGAATTCATCAATGTTTTTGCTGACGAAGCAAGAAAGCTCGACGGTGTTTCCTTCCTTGCTCAGGGTACCATTTACCCCGATATCCTTGAGAGCATCAAGCAGGCAGAGGGTAAGAAGGCAGTTAAGTCACACCACAATGTAGGCGGCCTTCCAGAAGACCTTAAGTTTGAGCTTGTTGAACCCATCAAACTCCTCTTCAAAGACGGAGTAAGAGTAGTAGGTGAGGCTCTCGGTCTTTCACACGAAATGGTTTACCGTCAGCCCTTCCCCGGCCCGGGTCTTGGCGTAAGAGGCCTCGGTGCAATAACAAAAGACAGGCTTCACGCTCTCAGAGAAGCAGATGCTATCCTCAGAGAAGAGTTTGACAAAAACGGCCTTGCAGAAAAGGTCTGGCAGTACTTTGTAGTAGTACCCGATATGAAGAGTGTTGGTGTTAAGGACGACAGCCGTTATGAGGGCTGGCCCGCAATCATCAGAGCAGTCAACACCAAGGACGCTATGACAGCCACAATCGAAGAGATTCCTTATGCAATCCTTAACCACATAACAAACCGCATCACAGCTGAGGTTGACGGCATCAACCGTGTGCTTTACGACATCACTCCCAAGCCCACAGGCACAATAGAGTGGGAATAAATACCTAAAACCCTGAAACCCTTGTAAACACTAAGGTTTCGGGGTGTATTTTTTAAAAAGCGTACTAAAAGCGTACTAAATCACTAAATCCTCAAGTAATTGTGTTGTTTCTGAGTGCTTATCGGGGTATAAATGTGAGTATGTGTTTAGTGTTGTTTCTACATTTTCGTGTCCAAGTCGCTCTTGAATCTCTAATGGTGAAACATTTAAATTTATTAACATACTGGCGTAGCTATGCCTTAAATCGTGTATTCTGATTCTCTTTACTTCCGCCAACTTGCTATATTTGTCCATAGCTTTAAGTAACTTTTTTTTATTAGTTTTAAATAATCTATCAGTGGGTGAGTAGTCATATTGATATTTTGAGTATTCCAACACCATTTGCATTATTTTATGGGGGAGAGAAACATTTCTTTTGCTTTTGGGCGTTTTTGGTGTTTGAATGATATCGCAACCGTTTATATTTGCAAGTGTTTTGGTAACACTTACAGTATTTCTCTCAAAATCAAAATCGTTTAAAGTTAAAGCTAAGAGTTCACCCTCTCTTAACCCACTAAAGAACAATAAACTAAATATCGTTTTATTTAAAATATCGCCCTCAGTAGAAAGAATAAATTTGTTAAATTCTTCTACTGTCCAAAACTGCATTGTATCAGCGTTCTTTTTGCCTATACTACCACATATACGTGCGGGATTCTCTTTCAGTTTATAATATTTGGTTGCATAATTCATAATTGCTGATAATTGATTATGTAGTAATTTTTGATATGTGGGTTTATATTCGTTGCTGTGAGATATAATATCATTTTGCCAAGTTCTTACTGTTAAAATATCAATGTCTGATATTTTCATTTCCCCAAAGTATGGTACGAGTTTGGAATAAATTGTGTATTTTTTACTTTCGTATGTTGTGGGTTTTAGTCTTACCTCACAATCACACAAATAATTTTCAACCAAGTTTTTAAAAGTTATATTAGGACTGGTTTTAGATTTTTCTATAAAATTTCTTTCAAATTCTTGTGCTTCTCTCTTTGTTTTGAATCCCTCTGCTTTCTTTTGTTGTCTATTTCCAAAAGTATCGGTATAATAAAATTTAGCGTACCATGTTTTACGCTTTTCATTTTTATAAACTGGCATAAAAACACCCCTCTTTTTTAAATT
>JAZTYQ010000108.1:0-5087 GCA_045637065.1 Acutalibacteraceae bacterium | reverse complement strand
CGATGCTGCTGAAATGTGCATCATCGAACTTGTTTGATAATACACTATATCAAAACGAAGCCTCTCGGTTAATTCCGAGGGGCTTTTTTCATAGGGGAAGTATGCGGTGGGGCGGCCCCATAACCGAACTGCGTTCGGTTCGTCGACGAGGTCGCCGTAAATCGCAAAGCGATTTAATGGAGCCGCCGCTTCCCTATTGCTTTATTTTCCCTTCCGTGCTACAATTAAGATATAAAACCCAAGGAGGATTTTTATAATGTTTGCTTTTCTCGAAAAGAAGTTAGTTAAAGGCTTTATGTCATTTTTTATGTTTTTCGTCTATACTGTAGGAATATTGCTGCTTAATCAGGGTGGTCTGGAAGAAAAAAGTACTACCCCCGAATTCAACGGTACCTTTGCACAGTCGTGGCTCACTTCAAGCTGGGATGAAGAGCGCTGGACACAGGAGATTGAAACAATGGAAAAAGACGGCGTGAAATATCTTGTTTTGCAGGATCTTGCCAACAAAGATGCCGAGGGCAACTGGAGAATTTATTTCAATTCATCTCTTGATGCTTTTGAGGGTGCAATCTTCGGCGGTGATGTTTTAGGTGCAGCACTTGAAGCAGTCAAGGGCAGTAATATTCAGCTTTTTGTGGGACTGACAGCCTTTGACAATCTGTGGTCAGGCGGCACACTTACCAAAGAGTACAGCGAAGTGTGTGCCATAACTGCGGATATGATGGAAGAAATATACGACAAATATTATAAGGGCAATGAGGCTAATTTCTACGGCTGGTATTTCACTATGGAGTTCAGCAACAATGTGCTTATGCAGCTCAGTGGAAATAATATAGTCAGAGGCCTCAATGTTGTTCTTGACAGGGCAACTGAAGTTGACCCTGAAATTCCTCTGATGATAAGCCCCTTCACCTCAGATTACGCTACTCTCGGCAAGGCTATGGCTATGCTTCACTGGACTAAGATTTTTGCCAAGGGCCATTGGCGTGACGGCGATATTTTTGCACCTCAGGATGCAGTCGGTGCAGGTTGGATTGAAGAGGAAGACCTGATGGATGTCTGGGAAATGTATTACCTTGCAATGGATATCTGTGACGCTGAGATAAGGCTCTGGGCAAACTGTGAAAACTTCACATCTGCAATTGCACCTGCTTTCGGTGAAGGCATATTCAATCCTCACTCAACTGAAAATGTGGTTTATGTGCCTGCCACACTTGACAGATTTATCCGTCAGATGGATATTGCATCCTATTACTGCGAAAACATCATCACCTTCTCATACACTCATTATTACAGTGAAAATCAGGTCAGCTCCGCATTTATAGAGACCTACCGTGATTATGTGGCGGGTGGTTTTGTGCTTGAAAGTGAAGCGCCGATAATGGGTGAGGCGGTGAAAGCTGCAACTGATGAGGGTATCGAGCTTAGCTGGTCAGAGGCTGAGGATAACATAGGCATATCCCACTATCGCATTGAAAAGAACGGCGAATTCCTTTGCCGTGCGGAGACGTTTGACGGTTATCACAGACTGAGTTGCACTGACGAAAGCGGTACAATAGACGATGTATACACAATTGTGGCATATGACGCAGCAGGCAACGCTTCAGCACCTGTAACAGCAAAATGAGTAAAGTTCTTTGGTTACTTTCTTACAAGAAAGTAACGCCTGCCCGGCGAGGGCAAAAGTAAGAAACAAAGGTGCAGAGGTGAAAAATCCTCTGCATTTTTTGTTTAAATCCGAGTTTGACACAAAAAGTCCATAATAGTCAGTTATTATATCATTGCAAGGAGGAGATACCCTATGTACAAGGTTTTAATAGCAGATGATGAAATAAAAATAAGAGAAACCCTCAAGGACTATCTCACAGCAAAGGGTTTTCAGGTCACTTTGGCAAAAGACGGCGAGACGGCAGTGTACTCTGCCGAAAAGGAAAGCTTCGATTTAATAATATTGGATGTGCTTATGCCGAACAAAGACGGACTTGAAGCCTGTAAAGAGATAAGAGAGTTTACGGATATACCGATACTTTTCCTTTCGGCTCTGGGGCAGGAGGAAAATCTCCTTAAGGGCTATAAATACGGAGCCGACGATTATATTGTAAAGCCTTTCCCTCTCTCTGTTTTAAGTGAGAAAATCGGCAGTATGATAAGACGGCATAAGGGTCTTAGCGCAGACAATACTCTCAGCGAATGCGGTGTGAAGTTAGATTTGAAAACAAGACGAGCCTTTTGTGAAAACAGGGAAATAAAGCTTGCACAAAAGGACTTTAATCTTTTACTTTTGCTGATGCAGAATAAGGGCAGTGTTCTCAGCCGTGATGTGATTTTAAGCAAGGTCTGGGGCTGGGATTTTGACGGTGACAACAGAACCGTTGACACTCATATAAAGCGCATTAGAAAGGCACTGGGGGAGAAGGCGGGACTTATTGTTACAACATCAGGTGTGGGTTACTCTTTTAAGAAGGAGGAGTGAATATGACGAGCAAGAAGTTGGGACGGCTTATAGGTTGTGGAATATTGATATTTTTCATAATAGCGGAAATCATAAACATTTTCGCTGTCATAATGATTAAAGAAACAGAGTTTCGCAGTGAATTGAGACAGATGACTTCTGAACATTATATGGAAAATCTGGCAGAGCAGTTTAATGAAATTGACATTAAGACCAAGGAAGATTCTGATGCTGTTGCAAAGCTGTATCTGCAATATTATTCCACAAAATTGAGGCAACTCATTAATTATCCTTTTGTTTTGTCTATATGTGATGCCAAAGGAAATATAACCTTTGCGGCAGACAATTTTTTGTATAAACATAGATTTGGCAAAAACGATATGTTTATCAGTCTTGATGAATATCTGACTGATGATATAAGAAAAGAATTGAAAAAGATTAATAAGTATAACAGCTATTATATTAAAGAGGCAAAGCTTCATTATGATGGGAAAAAATATATACCTGTTGAAATAAGTGTTATGGCGCATAAGTCTGTGATTGAATATGAACATGAGTATATAATTAAGTTTACGGAGTACGAGGTCAACGAGGTTCTTAAATTTAACGGTGCTTATGACTTTTTCTTTTATCTCAATGAGCTTAAAGCACCTTTTTACTACAGAAGCTATTTTGATGAACTGAAGGAACAGATAGAGCCGGTTGACCCTGAAACAGTAAACGCGGAGTATTTCGGAAAGGATTTCTTTATTGGCTGGATCGCAGACACAGGCAGTGCCAGAGGCGGTGGAGATCTGGCAATAGGCGAAGGATATGACTTGCAATTCAGAATTAAATATAACCCCGTTTTAGATGCTGTTTCTTCAGAGGATTTTCAGCTTATCACATTTTTTCTTGCCGTGTTCTTCGCTGTAGCAGGATTTATCTTCTACATTATGTGTATGAAAGTAATAACCAAAAGTGAAAAACTCGACGAAGCCAAAAGCACCTTCATTTCAGCTGCATCACACGAGCTGAAAACACCCTTGGCAGTTATACAAAACCAGTGCGAATGTATAATGGAAAATATTGCTCCCGAAAAAAATGAAGAATATCTCAGGTCCGTTTATGAAGAGGCACTGCGAATGGACAGCATAGTCACATCTCTGCTCAGCTATAACAAGTTGCAACAGCTCACAGAGGTTAAAAAAGAATCCTGCAATCTAAGTGAGCTTTTAAGGCAAGAGGTGAAGGCATACCGTAACTTTGCCGAAAACTCAGGTGTCACAATCGAAGAAAACATAGCGGACGGTATTTATGCAAACTGCAATCCTCAGCTTATGAAAATGGCAATAGGTAACTATCTCTCAAACGCTGTTAAATATTGCATCGACGATAAAAAGGTAGAGGTTAAGCTCAGTGAGCATCACAATATTTTTACTTTAGAGGTTGTGAACTCTGCCGAAATAGAAAGCGTTAAAGCAGCAAAAGAGGCTTGGAGTGAATTTTCAAGGGGTGACAAATCCCGTCAGCGTAGTGGCGCAAGCATTGGCATGGGACTTGCAATATGCAAAAAAATATTTGAGCTGCACTCCTTCAGAGGCTACTGTAAATATAACGAGGGCAAGGTAAGCTTTGTTATAATAGGATAGTTTGCGGGCGGCTCCATTAAATCGCCACGGCGATTTACGGCTACCTTCGGTAGCCGAACCGAACGATGTTCGGTTATGGAGCCGCCGCCCGCCTTCACCGCAGACCTCCCCGCGTATAAAAAAGAAAAATCATAAGTTAGCAAACCATATGAAAATCGAAGAAAAACGGAGAAAATCAAAGCAAGTAAAATGTAAATTAAAAATCTTTTCAAAAAGGGTTGACAATCTTTCAGACTTATGATAATATATGCGAGCATTAAAAATAATCAATTGGAGGAACAAGTTATGTCAACTTACATGCCCAAGGCCGGCGACATCACACGTCAGTGGTATATCATTGACGCTGAAGGCAAGACACTCGGCGCTGTAGCTGCTAAGGCTGCTGTACTTCTCAGAGGCAAGCACAAGGCTACATTCACACCCCACGCAGACTGCGGTGATCACGTAATCATCGTAAACGCTGACAAGGTAGTTCTTACAGGTAAGAAACTCGATCAGAAAATGTATTATCATCACACAGGCTATATCGGTAACATGAAGAAGGTTAAGTATTCAACCCTCATGAGAACCAAGCCTGAATTCGCAATGACAAAGGCTGTTAAGGGTATGATCCCCGACACAGTTATCGGTCGCACAGCAATGACAAGACTTCGCGTATACACAGGTGCTGAACATCCTCATGCAGGTCAGGCTCCTGTAGCAGTTGAACTTTAATAGAAAGGGAGGAAAAGAATAATGTACGAAACAACACCGTTTTTCTATGGCACAGGCCGCAGAAAGAAGTCAGTAGCAAGAGTACGTGTATATGCAGGTACAGGTAAAATCACAATCAACGACAGAGATATCGACGATTATTTCGGTCTTGAAACACTTAAGCTCATCGTTCGTCAGCCTCTCAATCTTACAGGTACAACTGAGAAGTTTGATATCGTTTGGCGCGTATCAGGCGGTGGCGTAACAGGCCAGGCAGGTGCAATCCGTCACGGTCTTTCAAGAGCTCTTCT
>JAZTYQ010000107.1:0-3409 GCA_045637065.1 Acutalibacteraceae bacterium | reverse complement strand
ACAGACCTACCCGCTTCGTAAACTGCTGACGAAGGCGGCAGAGAGATTTGTTGAAAAGTGATACGGTCGGTAATTTTAGTGTCCCCGATAAAAACATCAGACTGTCCCGCTTCGTAGTCAGCAGTTGAAGGCGGACTGAGACTATATCTTAAAAATATGACTGCCGTAAACAAAAAAGAGCGCTTTGCTTACTTTGTCGCTCAGGACAAAGTAAGTGCCCCCGTGGCATGAGCGGAAACGAGACTGTCTGTTATATCAAAATTTTGTATTTTCACAGCGCTCGCCGCGAGGCATTCTTTTTCCTGGCGCGGAAAAAGAATCAAAAACGCGCTCTCACTCACCCGCGTGCAAAAAAGAGACCGCCGTAGCAGTCTCTTTCTATACTATAATATATGGCTTCAATTATGCCTTTTTCTTGCCCACTGTCTTGATGAGAAGAAGTGCAAGGAAGAGGATTACAAACATCAGCGGAAGAACAATGTAGATGTTCTGAACGAAGCCGGCAATAATGAAGCCTACAAATGAGATTGCAGCAACAAAGATTGCATAGGGAAGCTGTGTGTTAACATGGTTGATGTGGTTGCACTGTGCACCTGCTGATGCCATGATTGTGGTATCTGAAATAGGTGAGCAGTGGTCGCCGCAAACTGCACCTGCAAGACAAGCTGACATACCAATGTAAAGAAGCTCGTCTGTAGGTTCAAAGATAGCTGCAACGATGGGGATGAGAATACCGAAGGTACCCCATGATGTGCCTGTTGCAAAAGCAAGCAGACAAGCAACAATAAATATAATTGCAGGCAGGAAGCTCTGAAGACCTTCAGCTGCGCCTTGCATAAGGTCATGTACATAAACATCTGCGCCGAGAAGACCTGTCATGTTCTTAAGAGCAGTTGCAAATGTGAGGATAAGAATAGCAGGTACCATTGCGATGAAGCCCTTGGGTACACATTCCATAGCTTCCTTGAAGCCGATAACACGTCTTGCAACGAGATAAACTACGATAAGAATTGTTGCTATAAATGCACCCCAGGGAAGACCTACAGTTGCATCTGTGTTTGCGAATGCATCCTGGAGAGTTACGCCGCCTGCAAAATAGCCGCCAACATAGAGAAGTCCGAGAACGCAAGCAATGATAAGAATAACGATGGGAAGTGCAAGGTCAATAAGCTTACCCTTTGCATTGGGAGCATCTTCAACTGCTTCAGCCTTATCGCCTGTTGTGAAGAGGTCGCCCTTAGCTGCATTAGCCTCGTGAAGCTTCATTGAACCGAAGTCAACCTTCATAACTGTGCTGATAACAACAAAGCCGATTGTGAGAAGTGAATAGAAGTTATAGGGAATAGCCTTAACAAAAAGCTCATAGCCGTTAAGACCAGTGCCGCTTGCAAAGTCTGAAACTGCAGCAGCCCATGAAGAAATGGGAGCTATCATACAGATGGGAGCAGCAGTAGCGTCGATGATGTAAGCAAGCTTTGCTCTTGAAATACCCTTTGCATCTGTTACGGGACGCATAACTGAACCAACTGTGAGGCAGTTGAAATAGTCATCGATCAAGATAAGGCAGCCCAGTGCAAAGGTTGCAAGCATTGCGCCTACCTTTGACTTAACGTGCTTCTGAGCCCACTGACCGAAAGCGTATGAGCCGCCGCACTTGTTAACGAGTGCAACAACGATGCCAAGCAATACAAGGAATACGAAGATGCCTGCTGTGCCTGAAACTGCACCGATAAAGCCTTCGTTAACCATATTGTCAATGGCTGTTGTGAAATTGAATGATGATGAAAGAAGGGCGCCGAAGATAATACCGATAAGAAGTGATGAATAAACTTCCTTGGTGATAAGCGCAAGACCGATAGCAATAACGGGCGGTATAAGTGCCCAGAAGGTGTTTGCATACTTATTGGTTTCTTCTTCAGTAGCTTCCTCTTCGGGAGCTTCTGCATCAACTGCAGGCATTTCATCCACTGCAGGCATTTCGCCTTCCACAGCGGGACCTTCGCCGGGAGCAGCGGGAGCAGTGAGATCGTCGTCGGCAATGAGAAGCACTGCATCGTCTTCAGCAGCAAAAGCTATGCCTGACATAGGTACTGCGAGAGCAAAAATAACCATAATCGCAAGGATTATCTTTGCTATGCTTTTCTTTGATTTTTGCATTTTGTTTTCCTCCGTTTTGTTTTCTTATTAAACAAAAGTTATTATTTAATAAATTCAATTATACATTATTTTCATCAAAAATCAATAAGTATAAGAAAATTTAACGCTCTAAAGCACAAAAAGTTGCAAATACTCCCACACAAAGTTAAAAGGAAGACCATCTCCTGCGGTCTTCCTTTCAATATATTTTCTCATTTTAAAAGCATCAAATTATGCTCGTTACTTCATTTCTTAAGTGCTTGTATATTCTATCACTTTAATTTTGCTTTTTCAATATCCAAACTAACCAAATAAAACAGTCAAAATTTGGTGCTATTTACTCCTTGAGTGTCTTTTTAACCAACGACAGATGTGATAAACTGTGAACTTTTCACAAAAACTGCCCTTCTCATCTTTTTTGGTACCCTGCCGAAGAGATAAAATTTCAGTTTTCGCTAATAAATTTAAATAAAATTGACAAATATATGGAAAAACGCAAAAATCTGTGCTATAATAAAATGTAATTTTTTGCACTGCCGAAAAAGGCAGTCATACAATAAAAAAATAAGAGGTGTTAACAATGAGTTTCAAAGAGTTAATCATCAACGCAGGCAGCTCATCACTTAAGTATCAGGTATTCGATATGCCCGAAGCAAAGGTTATTGCTAAAGGTATCTTCGAACAGATCGGCACAGCCAGCACATTCACACACAAGGTAGATAAAGACGGCGAAGAAGTCAAGGTTTTTGACAAGAAGCCCGTTGAGGCAAAAGACCACAACGATGCTATCTCCATTCTTCTTGACACACTTACTGACAAAGAAATCGGTATTCTCGAGTCAATGGCTGACATCAATGCAGTCGGTCACAGAGTACTTCACGGCGGTGAGGAATTCAGCGGCAGTGTGCTTGTAACAGAAGATGTTAAGGCTGCAGTAAGAAGATGCATCCCCCTTGGCCCTCTTCACAACCCTGCTAACCTTACAGGTATTGAAGTTTGCGAAAAGATTATGGCAGGCATTCCTCAGGTTGCAGTGTTTGACACAGCTTTCCATGCTACTATCCCCGACTATGCATATATGTATGCACTCCCCTACAAATATTATCTCAAGCACGGCATCAGAAAGTACGGCTTCCACGGCACAAGCCACAGATACGTTTCAGCACGTGCAACTGACTTCCTTATGAAGAAGTACCCCGGCAAGTATAACGCAGACGAGCTTAAGGTTGTAACCTGCCACCTTGGTAACGGTTCATCAATCTCAGCAGTTAAG
>JAZTYQ010000106.1:0-9934 GCA_045637065.1 Acutalibacteraceae bacterium | reverse complement strand
TAAGACTCGGAGCTTCTGGAGCTGATAACCGGATTTGAACCGGTGACCTCATCCTTACCAAGGATGCACTCTACCGACTGAGCTATATCAGCATATCAACTTGACAGCTTTATGATTATAACCCAAGTTAGATATTTTGTCAATATATAAATGTAAAAATATTTCGGGTTACCTATTCTTTTTCTCCTCATCCCTCCCCTTGCAATTTGTGCCGATATGGTGTAGAATTGCATTATCACGTATACATGGAGGAAACATTATGAAAAAAGCAAAACTCGCAGTGGGCATTATCGCTTGCATTGCCCTTTTAGGCTTTGCCGCCTACGGTATCTACACTCAAGTGGGAGCGATTCGCTTCGGCGATATAACAATTGACGGCGTACCCGAAAGAACTGAAGGCACCACACGAATTATGTCCTTTAATGTTCGCTGTGCAAATGACGGTGAGCAGACCATAACCAACCGCAGTAAAGTGGCAATTGAAATGCTCAAGGCTTATATGCCCGATTCCTTCGGTGTGCAGGAATGCACTCCCCGCTGGAAGAGAATTTTCTATTATAACTTAGGTGACAAATATGCCTGCGTTGGCAAAGCACGTGACTTCTTCGGTCCCTTCACCGAATACAGCAGTATATACTATCTCAAAGATAAATACACCGTTGTTGATGACGGCACATTTTGGCTGAGCGAAACTCCCGACAAGCCCTACACCAAGAGTTTTAACAGCAGCACATACAGAATTGCCACCTGGGCAGTACTTGAAGAAAAGACAACCGGCAAGCGCTATCTCCATGTCAACACACATCTCGACCACAAGCTCGACAGCACAAGAGATGCTCAGATGCAGGTACTCCTTGACCGTGTTCTTGTTAAACTGGCAGGTGACTATCCCGTTGTGATGACAGGCGACTTCAATGCTTATGAAGACAGCTCAGTTTATGCAGTTGCCTGCAAGAGTTTCGACGACAGCAAGTACCTTGCCAAAAACAGCGACGACGGTCATACCTTCACAAAGTATGAAACCCACAATCCCGAACGCAAGGGTGCAATTGACTTTATCTTTGTTCCAAAGGGTACTGAGGTTGAAAACTATAAGATTATCCGCAACACCGTCAAGGGTATTTATCCCTCAGACCACTATCCCATCTGTGCGGATGTATATCTGAAATAAGACAAAAAAATCAGCAGGTCATTTCATTTGAAGTGACCTGCATTTTATTTAGCTAACTATGGTTTCTATCATCTCATCTGTCATTGTGTCAATGTCATACTGAGAGGGATTACTGCTGATTTTTTCAATCTTCTTGGTGTATTTTGACTGAGTGAGTTCATCTGTCAGACCGAGCACATAATAGAAAGCGTCAGTATAAATACCAAGTGAAGCAGAAACATTTTTCTTGCCCCAGATTGTGCTGCCGTCTTCACCGTAGCCTGTAAAGACAATACTGCCCTCAGAAAGCTCCCAATCCCACATGGCGGCGGGATAAATATTGTAGCTTACGCCGTCAAGGCTGATAGTACAATAGTCGTCACCCTTGGTAAGAATGCCCTGAGTACCCAGCTTTTTCTTTTTAGCAATGTCCTTTTGAGTTATCACTGCCTTTTCGTGAATGGTGACTAACTGAGATGTGCTTCTCTCAACAGCTTTGTAGTCTTCACTGTTGCCTTCACCTGAGAAAATAAGGATATCCCAGTTGCCGTAAAGAGATGTCTTTTTGATTTTAGTCTGCGCCCTTTCGCCTGCGTAAACCTCAGGCTTTGCCATGGGCCAACCGTCTTTTGTGAAATTAAGTTCTCTGATTTCAAGGCACGGCTCAGGGTTAACATCCGAAACACTGTTTGCCTCTGCAGCATAGGTACCCGTTGTAATTTCAGTACCTGCTTTGAAATAAAGCTGTGACTGTGAAGCTATAAACCAACCATCACCGTTTTTTATAACAGAAGGTGAACCTATGGAAGCTCTGCCTATATCAGAGTATACCACACCGCCCTTACTGCTTGAAAGGAAGTTGTAGCCACCCATCAGAAGTGTACCCTTATCATACTGTGACTTGCCCATTTTAGAAGAAAACTCGCCCATATCGGCACCCTTCATATCAGTGTAGGGGCCTTCAATATTCTGACTTCTTGCAACGCGGATATTATAATTGGTCTCCTCGTTGCCGTAGGTTGTAAGAAGATAGTAATAACCTGTGTTTTTGTTGTAAACCAGTTCACTGCCTGTTACGAGGCTGCCGTCCTTCTTTGAAAGTGCAGGGATTCTGCCGGGGTTTGCAATAACCTTACCTGCGCAGTAAACCTTTGAACCGTGGAGGGTTGAAATTCTCTCACCTTGAAGATTAAGGTTGCTGTCTTTTTTCAGAAGACCTGTCTTTTTATTGAGTTCAACAAGGTTTATGCTTCCCTTGATTGTATCTCTGCCGAAATATGAGCCGTAAGCCATAAACATTCCGCTGTCTGTAACAACAACACCGGGGTGTACTGCATTAGCTGCATCATAGTGAGCGCTCACACTCTTTTTCTTACCTTCAGCGTTATACTCCGTACCGGCATGTCTGCCACAAGAGCTGATAACAAGACCTACCTCATCCCATTTCTTGTTAAGCACTGCGCTTTCAAGGTCGTTGGTCTTAACGCAGAAAATTGCCGATTCATTTGCGTCTGCCACCTTTGAAAGAGAGAAATAAAGATAATAGGTACCTCCAACCTTTACAATATCGGGAGCAAGAGGTGTTCTGTCTTCATTGGCATCGGAATAAAGCTCATCTTTGCCGTAGCCGTGTTCCTTTGCCCAATCGCTTACACAGTCAAAGGCACTGAAAGACATAATAGCATTGCTCTGTGCGTTTAAATCATGAGGGAAATAAGTTGTTCTGCCGCCCCAGTTGACCAGGTCGGTTGACTTGACAACAACATTGTCAGAACCGAAGCAATAGTAATATCCGCTTTTTTCATCGTATATAATTGAGGGGTCTTTTATATCATAGTTAGCGTATGACCCCACATAGCCCGTACCCATAGGACTGAGAAGCTCGGGAGCTTTTATATCAAGAGTAGTTCTGTCAGAAGAGGAAGATGAAGGGCGCTTACCCTTTTTGAAAGATGCAAGTATGGTCAGCTTACCTTCAACGGTAGTTTTATACTGAAGCATATTCACATCATCGGTTACATCCTCACCGTTGACATAAAGGCTCTTAAGATTGTAGTAGGTTGTATCTGTTCTTTCAGGATTAATGTTCAGTGTTATTTCTGTGCCGTTTTTGCACTTGAAGGAAAATTTCTCATCACTGCCCACTGTTTTGGCATCGTCAACTGTTATTACACCGTGGTCGAAGCTTTCGACGAAAACCATACAGTTATTCTCATGTATAAATTTAAAATACATTCCCGCAACAGTAGCAAGAAGCACCACTGTCACAAGAAAGAATATCCAGAATTTCTTTTTCATAATTTCACCGGTTCCCCCTTGTTCTTATTCAACTGTAAGAGATGAAATAACATCGGAATAAATTGTAACTGCATTGTTATAGAAGTTCTCTTTTACGATTTCGATCTGTCTTTCATCAGCAACATAAAGAGTTATTTTGAGAAGCTGGGTATCCATATCGAAAACCTCAAGGCTAACATGGTAGCCACCCTCAGCAAGCTTCTCAACCTGCACATTACTCTCTTTTTTTATTCTGTCTCGTTTAAGTATTTTCAGTGCCGCATTGACAGCTTTCTCTCTTATACTTCTGGGCAGTGAGCGCTCGATGCGTGCAACATCAATTTTTGATTTTGATGTTATGGTAATAAGCTCATCACCGTCTACAATTTCCGAAGACACCTGACCGCCGCACACAAGCTCACTTATGGCACCGTTCACTTCAAAATAATTTGCAATTCTGTATTCCTGAAGTATCTCATTTATCTGAGTTCTTGTAAGGGATTTATCAAGGGTTTTTAAAATATAACAAACAAGCAGTTTAATTTCAGGTTGCTGTCTGAGACCACCGGGAGCAATTCCTTCTGAAAATGTATTGTTATCCATAGTATTACCCGTTCCTTTCTGCATAGTTATACATATATAATTTTACCACAATAATCAAAAAAGTAAATAGCAATCAGGAAAAATATGTAAAATTAAGATTCTTTATCTCATTGACACACAATTAATTGTAGGCTACAATATAATCAGCTTTATAAAAGGACTGATGTTATGAAAAAATATACTACCCTGCTTTTTGATGCTGACGAAACCCTTCTTGATTTCGGAAAGGATGAAACAGACGCACTGTCAAGAATTTTAGACGAGTGCGCCATTGAAAAGAGCGAAGAAAACATAAAAACCTACAAAGAAATAAATATAGGTCTGTGGAAGGCTCTTGAAAGAGGCGAAATAGACAAGCCCACTCTCAAGAAAATAAGATTTTCCCTTTTCTTTGACAAAATAGGCTACACCCCCACAGAAGACCCCTTCATAATAAACGAGCGTTACCTATCATATCTGGGCGAAGGCGGAAATCTCCTGAGTGGTGCAAAAGAGCTGATAACCGGCCTTCATTCGGCAGGGTACAAGCTCTATATTGTAACCAACGGTATTGCCGCAACACAGAAAAAACGCCTGACCAGAGCAGGAATACTCCCCTTTTTCACTGAGCTTTTTGTCAGTGAAACAGTTGGCCACCAGAAACCGAAAAAAGAATATTTTGACTATGTTCTTGCCCATATCGGCGAAAAGGATAAAAGCAAAGTGCTTCTTATCGGCGACTCACTGACCTCTGATATCAAGGGCGCAATTAATGCTGGCTTAACCTGCGCATGGCTCAGGCACGACCCTTTTGCCAATAGCGGTGAGCTTAAACCTGACTACATTATTGACAGTATTTCCGATGTAAAAAATCTGCTGTAAAGAAAAGCTCCGGGATTCACACAAAGGTGAGTCCCGGATAATTTTATGCAAAAAGTGAAAGGAAAAACTTGAGTATTACCGTTAAATTAAAACTGAATGTCGGCAGTTCAAACACGCTATCATCAACGCTCAGACTTACATTATCAAAATAGGTGTACTGAATTGTACCCTTTGCGAAATCCTGAGCCTTCAGCACCTTGAGGTCATCACCAACATAAAAGAAGCTGTTTATTACGGAGCCTCTGTCGCTGAACTCCTCAACATAATAGGTAACGCCTTCGATTGTGGTTTCATAGCTTTTAACAAAAACAAGGAAGTCCATAGTGAAATCCGAAAGACCTTTGATAATCTGCCAGATGTCCGTATTACCGAGAGTTAAATTGCTTGTCTTCATATGGATGAAGGGAAATCCTGTGAGGTAGCTGTAAAGTCCGTCATCCTGCAAAACGGTACGTAGTTCAATAAAGCCGTTATCGAAATCATAGGCTATCTTATCACCCTTGAGATAAGCAGTATTCACCACCGAATAGGATGAGCCGAACTCAGGCAGCATTCCCGTTCTGAATGTAACGGCAACCTCTTTCTTTTCTTCAATTGCATGGAAAAGAGTTTCTGTTTTTGTGCCTGCTGCAAGAGTACCCACACTGAAAAGTGAGAAGGCAAGCACAATGGCGAGAATAAGGGAAACTGTCTTTTTCATATAATCACTCCTGTAATTTATTTCAATTAAAATATAGCAGAAAAAGGAGGATTAGTCAACTTTATTTCTGAGCGTACTCGTTGATTTTCACCTGCAGAAAAGCGCTCGCTGCCACTATGGGAACAAAAATTGCTAATATGAGGGGCACCATCGCAAAGTCCGAAGCATTAGCGTCTTTTTCTTTCATAAGACTTTCAAGTCGCTTCGACTGATTATAGTACCAGTAAATTCTGTAAAAGGGTACGAATATGCAAAGAAGCAGCTTTTTGCCTCCGTTCTGGATTTCATTTTTGCCGCCATTCAGAACTTCCGTTGTTTTGTAAATCCATATACAATTGTATATCCCGAGGGTAAAAAGGCTCAGAAGTATATGCTTGACCATGCCTACATACATATCGTTATATGCGGGATAAGCATTTTCAGCCACTTCATAGGTTGGTTTGGGGTTAGCTTTAAGATAAATCAGAAGCGCTGAGCCTATATTAACGATAAGGAACGGTACGTTACCTATCATAGTAGAGAATATCGAGTAAACGATATTTATTATACTCATCTTGTCTATCAAGTCGGCTTTAAAACTTTAGTAACTGACAGTTGCACTTGTGCTTTGGGCGGGTTTCGGCGGCTCCATACACGAACACAGTTCGTGCCGGCTACGGTGTAGCCGTAAAATCGCTTTGCGATTTAATGGAGCCACCGCCTTCCCTCTTGCAGAAACTGCCCCGCGTACAAAAATAAAAAAAGTTAAAAAATTTTGCAAAAACCTATTGAGAAAAGCATATATATGGGTTATACTGTAGTCAAGTTAATGATAATGATTATCATTACTGATAAGAGCAACGACAAAAAGACAATCTGAAAGGCGGTAATCTTATGGCAACCCTGAGACACAGTAACCAAAGAGATGCCGTGCTGAAGGATTTGCAGGAAAGATATGACCACCCCACTGCCGAGGAAGTTTATCTCAGTGTAAAAAAAGAGATGCCTTCTATCAGCCTTGCAACGGTCTATCGAAACCTGAAGCTCCTTGAAAGCGAAGGACTCATACTCAAAATCACCACCGGCGACAGTGACAGATTTGACGGCCACACCCACAATCATTACCACTTCACCTGCAACGATTGCATGAGGGTACTTGATTTGGAAATCGGCGAAACAAACCCCGACACTCTCCCGAAAGGTTTTGACGGAGTCATTACCGGCCACTCTCTTATGTTTTTCGGCTTATGCTCACAATGTAAAAAATAAAAATTTAATTTTTGGAGGAAACAAATTATGAAAAAGTACTATTGTCCCGTATGCGGTTGGGAAAGCGATGAACCCGTAGAAAGATGCGCAATCTGCAAGGCTCCCATGAAGGAAAGAGAAGTTGGTGAAATGACCTGGGCTGCTGAACACATCCTCGGCGTAGGCAAAGAAGCCAATGTACCCGAAGAAATCGTTATGGGTCTTCGTGACAACTTCAACGGTGAATGCTCAGAGGTTGGCATGTACCTTGCCATGGCTCGCGTAGCTCACAGAGAAGGCTACCCTGAAATCGGACTTTATTGGGAAAAGGCAGCTTATGAAGAAGCAGAACACGCAGCTAAATTTGCAGAGCTTCTCGGCGAAGTTGTAACAGACAGCACAAAGAAAAACCTTGAAATGAGAGTAGCAGCTGAAAACGGCGCAACACTCGGCAAGTTTGAACTTGCTAAGATGGCTAAGGAACACGGTCTTGACGCTATCCACGATACAGTTCACGAAATGGCTCGTGACGAAGCAAGACACGGTAAGGCATTTGAAGGTCTTCTTAACAGATATTTTGGTTAATTCTCCCCTATAAAATAAATTAAGAGTGGCAGTAATGTCACTCTTTTTGTTTACGCCCTCCCCTTCCTGCCAATAATGTTCCCGAGGTGATAACGATGAAAAAATATATCTGCCCCTGCGGCTATATTTACGACCCGGAAAAAGGCGACCCCGACCACAATGTTCTACCCGGTACCGAATGGAAAGACGTACCTGAGGATTGGCTCTGTCCTGTCTGCGGTATAGGCAAGGAGTTTTTCCAGGAAGCATAAAGCAGCAACAAAGCCACCGATTGAATCGGTGGCTTTGATATATTTTACACTTCATTCTTCTTTGTCATTTTCTTTACTATTACACTCATAATTACAACAAAAACAGGAATCGGAATAATATACAGCAGGCTGTACGGATCAGATAAATCACCTTTGTTGGCAAGAAGAGTGAAAAGAATATTGAAAGGCAACATTCCCAAATTTGATGCTATAAAAAACTTCATAAAATTAACATTCATAGCACCGTAGATAACATTCATCAGGTCTGAAGGCACCACACCTGAAGCCTTAACAACATAAACCACCATAAATTCATTTTTACCCGCAAAATCGTCAAGCTTCTTTATTTTAGGGAACTTCTCTTTGAGAGAGTCGAGCATATCTTTACCTGTGAATCTGCCAAGATAATATGGCAATATCATGCTCAGAGCAACACCTATGAAGTTAACTGCTATTGCAAGCCAGACATCATCAAAAAGAAGACCGGATACGGCAAAAATAACTGCCGGCGGAAAAACCAGAGCAAAAGATTTTATGACAGTGAAAGCTATAATTATCATAGCAATTGTGAAAGCTCCTCCACTTATGTAGGTTGATATTTCAGCTGCATTTTCAATGCTTATATCAAATTTATTCATTATGTAAAGCATAGCAGCAACCATTGACAGCATAAACATCGCCGCTATAATCTGAAGGATTTTTATAAGCTTTTTATTTTTGTCTGCATCTTGTTTTTTCATATTTTTACTTCTCCTGCTTTTTTACTTCATTGTAATATATATGTAATTCAAATGCAAGTTCTTTTATAATTTTTAAGGGGCAGATTTTAACCTGCCCCTTAATTTGCTTTGATTATTTCTTAGGCTTCTTAACCTTGTTGAGAATTGCGTTGATTTCGAGCATCTGTTCTTTGCTGATTTTTCCGCCAAGCATTGAGAATGCACGCCTAATGGCAAATTCCTTAGCCATAGCGTAGATATTCTTAATCATATCCAGGTTTATATCAAAACCTGCAACACTGAAGCCTGCAATTTCAGCTCCACCCTTCTTGCCCTTGCTCTTCTTGTTCTTTTTCTTATCGGGATCTTCAAAAGCCTTCTTGAGAATAAGAGCGATTTTGATAGCAGCTATCTTACCGCCGAAGGTTGACAAAACATCACCTATTGTATCATTGATTGAGCAATAGCCATCAGGCATATCAATCTCAAACCAGTTGATTACGTCGCCCTCTTCTTTCATGATGTAGCTTTCATTGGGTGTGTCAACCTTACGGATTACGCCAGTGTCCTCAAGACCGTCAGCCTTTACTGTAAGTGTTGTTTCACCTTCGTTCTTGACATTGAAGTAGAAGAAGGGATATTTGCCCTTTGTCTGCTTGCCTACGCTTACGCCGTTAGCAAAAAGCTCAATCTCATCACAGTTTGAATAAACAGTAACCTTTGTTACATCTTCAACTCTGTCGATATATCTCTTTGAGCAAAGATGAAGCACCTTCTTATCGCTGAGCCATGCCTGATACGCATAGAATGAGTCTTTCTTATACTTTCTGTCAAAGGTAACGAGACCCTTGTGATTCATACCGTTTTCGCCGCCCTCAGCACGTGCATCAGCAGCAAAGTCAAACATATTCCAGACGTGAGTTGCCCAAAGATAAGGTCTGTCCATAATCTGCTTGATAAGCTCTTCGTGGTAGTATGCCTGATACTCTTCTGTATAGTCGCCCTGAGCGGGTGTTGACGTATGCCAGTCAAGAGCTTCACAACCGTATTCACTAAGACCGATAGCCTTGTTGGGGTACTTACTGTGGAAGTTATCGAACCAGGGGCCGTTCATATCTGTTGTGCCGCCGTACCAGCCGAAATAGTGGTTATATGAAACTATATCACTGATGTGAATGTACTCTGTATCAATTGAGCACATTGTAACAGATGCAATTGTTGTAAGTCTTGTCTTGTCCATTTCGTGACAAAGGTCATTGAGTACCTTATGGTTTCTCACAAGATCAGGGTCATTTGAACCCGCAATTGTGATTTCGTTTGACAGACCCCATACAACAATTGAGGGATGGTTATAGTTCTGCACAACAAGCTCTTTCATCTGGCTTACTGTGTTGTCGAAACCGCCTTTCATATGCTTTGAGATATAGGGGATTTCGGCCCAGAGAACAAGACCTACTTCGTCACAAAGGTCATAGAAAACCTGTGAGTGCTGATAGTGTGCAAGACGGATTGTGTTTGCACCCATTTCAAGAATAAGGTCTATGTCTTCCTTGTGATGCTC
>JAZTYQ010000105.1:0-5316 GCA_045637065.1 Acutalibacteraceae bacterium | reverse complement strand
ATAGAAGTTGCCGCTGAAAACCCATCTGCCGTCTTGTCTGACAATGGTGTAGGTGTAGCTTTTGGGGAGCTTATCAGTGTTGACACCGTCGTAATAAACGGGGTAAAGTATATACTGAAACTTGGTACCGCTTACCTTCTTCAGCTTATCGGTATAATATCTTGTTACCGTGTCTGTATCGCTTTTGCCGCCCTCGGCGTAATAATAGAGCGTGCCGTAAAGTCTGCCGTCTAATTCCAGATAGAGATAAAGCTCGTTTTCATATACATCACGCTGGAAATATTTATTAAGTAAATTTATTATATCACTCTTTTCCTTTACGGTTTCGTGTTCAACTGCGGCAAACTGACAGGGCATACCGTAAAACTCGTGGGTGATAGTGTGGTCATAGGAAATATAGTTGCAGGAATAAACCCAGTTCAAATAGACCTTGCGGGCATCTTCAAAGAGCTTTCTTGCCTGTGCCAATGTTATTGCAGTGGGGGCAGTGGTCACATTAAGCTTAGAAGAATATTTGCCGTAATAGTTCTTGCTGCTCACTGTTTTATAAGCTCTGACGGCGAAGGTGTAACCTGTGTCTGCCTTGAGTTTTTTTGCTGTGTAGGAATTGCTCGAGGATGTACCTAATTTGGTGTATTTTCCCGTTTTGCTGTTATAGGTATAAATCACATATTTTGCATCGGCAATTTTCGTCCATTTAAGTTTGAGGCTTGTTGAGTTAATTGATGATGCGGTAAGGTTTTTAACCTGAGAGGGTGTTGCGCTTTTAGTTTTTACCTTGACATTTTTTGAAACCTCACCATAGGTACGGTTGTTATTTTTATCGGTATTGTATGCCTGAATTGCATAATAATAAGTGGTGGAAGCCGTAAGGTTGTTCACTTTATATGAAGTTTCGGAGGTGTTTTTCAGCACCGTATATTTATCGGTTTTCGGGTTGTAGGAAAAAACTGCGTAATTGGCAGAGGCAGAAACCTTATCCCATGACAGAGTGACATAGGTGGTACCCGGAGAAGCCTTCAGACCTTTAACCTGAGACGGTTTGGCAGGTGCGGCAAAAACTGAAAAAGGCACAGCCGCTGTGAAGGTACACAGAAAAATAACAAGGGTACAGAAAAGTGCGACGGTACGCCTCATAAAAGTTTTTGTCATCTGAAAACCTCCCTTCGAAAAAAATATATCTTCACTTTTATTTTACTTGTTTAGCAAAATGTTGTCAACACTTGTTTAAAAAAGACCAAAATTTTCTTGTTGCAGACCTATTATAACACCCTTATGTCAAAACTATGTGAAATTTCGGGCTGTTTTTCAAATTTTTTTGAAGAAATTTATTAAATATTGTAAAAAATTTAAAATGGTGCTATAATAATGCAGTAATTTTATTTAAGGGGGCAAAAAATATGGTGTCTGTAGTTATACCTGTTTATAGGGGCAGTAAGCATCTGTCTGAGCAGATACTGTCAATTCTGCCTCAACTTAAAAATGAAGATGAAATCATAATCAGCGATGACAGACCCGGCGGTATAACTGAGCGTATTGTTAAAAAAATTGCTGCTGAAGACAGCAGAGTTATCTGGGTTGAGGGCAAAAATAAGGGCAGTATAGCCAACACGGCTAATGCTCTTCGTTATTGCAAGGGTGACAGAATTTTCTTTGCAAGTCCCAGGGATGTGTGGCTGTCCGATAAGGTTAAAAGAGTAAATGAGGCCTTTGATGAGGGGGCGGATATGGTGCTTCATAACGCCTATATCACCGATGAGCTTCTGAATATCACAGACTATTCTCTTTTTGAAAAAATCGGTGCAAAGAGAGGCGTTGTTCGCAATATAAGAAAAAATTCCTATTATCTTTCCTGCCTGGCAATAAGAAGAAAAATGCTTAAAAAGATTATGCCTGTTCCCAAAACAGTGCCTGATATGGGTCAGTGGACAGGTCTTATATGTGAGTTTTACGGCAAGGTTAAGTTAGTGGATTTGCCCCTTATTTATTGCCGTGTGAACTCTGCCGAAAAGCAGAAGTTTGAACAGTCCTTTGTTATAGGCGGCAGAAGTATGGGAATATTGGTCAGCAAGCTTTATAAGAGAGTTCTGTCAAGACATTAAATAATATAATAAAAGCGACCCGATTTCGGGTCGCTTTAATGCTTTACATACGTGCTAAAATGCTGTCAACAATTGCCTTCCAGTCTTCATATGAGCGCGAGCCGATATAGCTTCGGTCAACAATATTTCCGTTTTCGTCAACAAATATTGTTTCCGGCACGGAGTAAACAGATTCAAGCTTAATGCTGTCAAGTGAACGGCTGGGCAGAAGGTTGAGATAGGTGACTTCTGTGATTTCGTCTGCTATTTCTATAGCTTTATTGAGAAGCGCTTTATCATAATAGCCTTCATCATCATAGGTTACATCACAAGCGATGCCGATAAGCTGAAAATCCTCTTCGGCATAAGCCTTGCTCAGAAGCTCAAGGTCGGGCATTTCGTTAATGCAGGGTCTGCAGAAGGTTGCCCAGATGTTAATCATAGTCAGCTTCTTGCCCTTGAAAATGCTTTCGTCATAGACCTTGCCTTCAAAGTCAACAGCATTGAATTTTGCAAAGCTGCCGTATTCGATTCCCTCGATATCTTCTTCCGGCACCTTCATTCTGCCGTCTTCAGTGACAGTGGATGAGGGTGAATTGTCAGGTGTGTTGTTACCGCAGGCAGCAAAGCAGGAAAGCACAACAAAAGCTGCCAGCAGTATAGCCAAAATCTTTTTCATAACTTAAAATACCTCACATTATTTGTCTTTTTTGAAGCCGCTGATTATCTTCTTAAAGCCACCCTTTGTGCCGTTGCAAAGGTCGAGAATACCGTCAACGCTCTTCTGAGGTACTATGCCGCCTGTAAATCCGCTGAAGGAGCGAAGGGGCATATCCTTGATTGACTCTGTAATCATAGCCGGGTTTTCTGAGCCGATGGCCACAATCTTAGCACCGCCACAGAGTACGCCGTAAAGGAGCTTGCCGAAGGGGCTGACTGCAACCTGAGAAACGGAGCAGTTGATGCCCAACTCACCCTTTTTGAATTTGCTGTTGTCGGGCAGGGGTCTGCCGAGTACCTCGGTAAACTGCTTGTCGGGGATAGTAGCCATTGTGTCAACGGTGTAGTAAATGGGAGCTGTCTTGGTGTAATCGGGTACTATTGCATCGGGCTTTGCTGTTTCAACGTCAACTGTGTCATAAAGGCGGCTGTCTCTTGATGAAGCTGCAACGATAATCTTGTAGCTGCCGCTTTCAGCATGCCAGTCATTGATGTTAATATTGTAGTAGCTGAAGGCTCTCTCGTCCAGGTCGATAGTAACTCTCTTCTCTTCGCCTGCCTTGAGATAGACCTTCTTGAAGCCTTTGAGTTCTCTGTCAGCCTTATAAATCTTGCTTTCGGGAGGACAGACGTAAACCTGAGCAACCTCAGCACCTGCAACATCGCCCATATTCTTAAGTGTGAAGGAAACGCTGAGAGTTTCGCCTTCTTTGATATTCTTCTTTGAAAGCTCAATATCCTTATACTCGAACTTGGTGTAGGAAAGTCCGTGACCGAAGGGGTACTGAACAGCCTTCTTTGCCTTATCAAAGAAACGGTAGCCAACATAGATGCTCTCTCTGTATTCTACTGTTCTGGGACCCATGGGGAAATATTTTGCAACAACATTGTCTTCGTTGTTGAAGGGGAAGGTTTCTGCAAGCTTACCGCTGGGATTTACCTTGCCGTAGATAAGGTCATAAGCTGCTTCGCCGCCTGCCTGACCGCCAAGGTACATATTGAGAATTGCCTTAACCTTGCACTCCCATAAATCCATTTTGATAGGTGAACCGCAGGAAAGCACAACAATAAGGTTGTCGTTTACCTTTGAAAGCTCTTCCACAAGAATATTATGGCTCTTGGGAATGTTAATATGCTTTCTGTCAAAGCCTTCACTTTCAAAATCATCTGTCAGACCAATGAAAACAAGAACTGCATCCTTGCCCTTGGCAACCTGCACAGCTTCTTCAATAAGCTTCTTGTTATAGCCGTCACCCTTGAGAGTGTAGCCGGGAGCATAGGCAAATGCCTGACCCTCATATCTCATAGCTTCTGTGAAAGAAACTGTCTTAGGGGGATTGATGTGGCTTGAGCCTGCACCCTGATAACGCAGAGTTTTTGCAAGTGCGCCGATAACGGCAACTCTCTGCTTTGAGTTAAGAGGCAGTGCATTGTCATTGTTTTTGAGAAGTACTGCTGACTGTGCTGCAGCCTTTCTTGCAAGCTTGTGATGAGCCTTGAAGTCTATCTTGTAGCCCTTGCCTTCATTTTCCTTGCACTCGAAAGCAAACTTAATCATACGAAGAACAATTTTATCAAGGTCTTCTTCTTTGAGAGTACCGTTTTTAACAGCTGCCACAATGTGCTTGTCATTCATACCGTTGTTGCCGGGCATTTCAAGGTCAAGACCTGCCTTTACGCCTGCAATTCTGTCGTTGACTGCACCCCAGTCTGAAACAACTATTCCCTTATAGCCCCATTCGCCGCGAAGGACGTCTGTAAGCATTCTCTTATTGTCGCTGAGATATTCACCGCCAAGACGGTTATAGCTGCACATAACTGTTGTGGGCTGTTCTTTTTTTACTATGTATTCGAAGGGAGCAAGATAAATTTCACGAAGAGCTCTTTCGTCAACTACGCTGTCGATGCTCATTCTGATATGCTCCTGATTGTTTGCACAGAAGTGCTTAAGGCTTACGCCGATACCTTCCTTCTGCACGCCGTGAACATAGGCTGCGCCCATTCTGCCTGCGTGATAGGGGTCTTCTGAGATATACTCGAAGTTTCTGCCGCAAAGGGGGCTTCTTTTGATGTTGACACCGGGGCCGAGAACTGTTGTAACCTGATATGCCTTTGCTTCATCTGCAATAGCTGAGCCGATTTCGGTGAGAAGGTCGGGGTCCCATGAGCTTGCAGTTGTTACTGCGGTGGGGAAGCAGGTGGCAGTTTCAGCCTTCTGCATAATGTTTGTGCCTGCTGACTGCATTTCTTTTCTCAGACCGTGAGGGCCGTCGCTCATCCATACCGAGGGGATTCCGAGACGGTCAATGGGCTTAGTCTTCCAGAAGGTGAGACCCGAACAAAGGGAAGCCTTTTCTTCAAGAGTAAGCTGACTGAGAATTTCCTGATAGTTTCTTTGTGCCATAATATCTTTCTCCTTTACATGTAGTTCCGTTTATAACTTAAATTTAAGCCTTTATAATACAATAACAAAAATCGATAAAAATTTCAATAGAAAACGTACGAATTATCCTAT
>JAZTYQ010000104.1:0-20932 GCA_045637065.1 Acutalibacteraceae bacterium | reverse complement strand
CAGGTTATCGGTTATGAATTCGTTTCACTCGGCAAGATGACAGACTTCATCAAGAAGGGCGACGATCCCACAACAGCTTACAACAAGGCTATGGGTACTTACGGCAGATTCGCTGATGCTGCTAAGTATATCGATCCCCGTAAGGAATAAGGAGGTAAACGGACATGGCATTATTTGAAAGTTATTCAAGAAGAATCGACAAGATTCTTGCTGTTTTAAAAGAATACGGTATCTCATCAGTTGAAGAGTGTAAGGAAATCACTCTCGCTAAAGGTATCGACTGCGACAAAATCGTAAGAGAAACTCAGCCTATCTGCTTTGAAAATGCTGTATGGGCATACACAGTAGGTTGTGCTATCGCTATCAAAAAGGGTTGCGTAAAGGCTGCTGATGCTGCTGCTGCAATCGGTGAAGGCCTTCAGGCTTTCTGCATCCCCGGTTCAGTTGCTGACAACCGTCAGGTTGGTCTCGGTCACGGTAACCTCGGCAAGATGCTCCTTTCAGGAGAAACAGAGTGCTTCTGCTTCCTTGCAGGTCACGAAAGTTTCGCAGCTGCTGAAGGCGCTATCAAAATTGCTCTTAACGCTAACAAGGTAAGAGTTCAGCCCCTTCGCGTTATCCTCAACGGTCTCGGCAAGGACGCTGCTATGATTATCTCAAGAATCAACGGCTTCACATATGTTCAGACTGAATTTGATCCTTATTCAGAAACTGTTAAGGTTGTTAACGAAACCGCTTACTCAGACGGTGACAGAGCTAAGGTTCGCTGCTACGGTGCAGATAACGTACCCGAAGGCGTTGCTATCATGAAGTTTGAAAATGTTGGCGTTTCCATCACAGGTAACTCAACTAACCCCACTCGTTTCCAGCATCCCGTTGCAGGCACCTACAAGAAATGGTGTAATGAAAACGGCGTTGGTTACTTCTCAGTTGCATCAGGCGGCGGCACAGGCCGTACACTTCATCCCGACAACATGGCAGCAGGCCCTGCTTCCTACGGTATGACAGACACAATGGGCAGAATGCACTCAGACGCTCAGTTTGCAGGTTCATCATCAGTTCCCGCACACGTTGAAATGATGGGTCTTATCGGTATGGGTAACAATCCCATGGTTGGTGCTACTGTTGCTTGTGCAGTTGCAGTTGAAGAAGCTAGCAAATAAGAACCCGACCCATAACGAAATCATAGATTTCTATGGGACTCCGGAACCTTGTTACTCGCAAGGCTCGTAATAAGAACCTCACGAAACAAAACGAAATCAAAGATTTCTGTGTTTCGGAGAACCTTGTTATTCGCAAGGCTCATAATAATTAATCTTCCACTTACAAAAGCTCTCGGTTTATCTGAGGGCTTTTTTGTACCTCTCAGTCTTGGCTTTCCACCTATACACATTCACCAATTGACTTTTCTGAAATATAGTAGTACAATATAGCGGTAGATATTTACAGAAGGAGAATTCTTTATGAAAACATTAACGAAATCACTTGCAGCATTTTTAGTCGTGCTTATGCTGCTTACATCAGTTCCCTTTGCAGGTCTTGACATCATTCTGCCCGAGTTTAATGCCGAGGCTGCCTCTGATGAAAATATTACCTGTGAAAGGCATCAGCTTGGTGACTGGACTGTAACAAAAGAACCCTCCTGCAATGAGGAAGGTTCACGCTATGCAATCTGTAACGGATGTAATACAACATTTACAGAGATTCTGGATAAGCTTCCACACAATGAATCGGGATGGGCAGTTGTTAAGGATTCAACCTGCTTAGAGGAAGGCTCAATGCAGAAAGTCTGCACACTTTGTGATGAGGTTCTCAGAACTGAAATAATTGTAAAGAAGGATCATGTCAAGTCAGCATGGATAACCGATAAGGCTGCTACCTGCGCAGAAAACGGTTCCAGACATATTGAGTGTGAGAATTGTGAGACGGTTCTTGAAACACAAAGCATTAAAATGGTTGCTCACAGCTACGGCGAAGACGGTACTTGTATAAATTGCAGTGCAGGTTGCGATCATATGTGCCACAAAGGCGGCTTGCTCTGGATAATAGTTCAATTCTTCCTGAAGCTGCTTAAAATAAATCCGGTCTGCATATGCGGTGCAGAACACTATTAATAAAGCTGAACTCACCTCAAACAACGGGGTGAGTTTTTTCATAACACGGAGGTTTTTACGCCTTCTTTTGCTATACACCTAAAGGGTTATGCCTATGAATATGAAAACACATGTAATTCATATTTTATTAAAAATACAATTGACAATAAATTACATATTTGTTAAAATAAAATAAATAACTTTCTTTATCAAAGGAGATTGGGTATGAAAAAGATATTATCAGTTATTCTCTGCATTGCAATGCTGTTTTCATTGACAGCTATGTGTGCATCTGCAGAGGGTGCAACATTCAAAATGACAGTAGCAACAGACCTTCACTATAATGCGAAGGCTTCAGCAGCTTCTCTTGTTTCAAAGCGTAACAGTGTCAGTGAGGATTTCTTCCATGCAAGCCCTGACGGCTCTATGCCTGCTGAGTCTCTTGCAATCATTACTGCATTTTTTGAAAAAGCCAAGGCTGAAAACAGTGACTATCTTCTTCTCTGCGGCGACCTTGCAGACGGCGGTATAAAAACAACTCACGAAGCAATTGCCGCTATGCTCAAGGATTTCGAGGCATCTACAGGCAAAAAGGTTTTTGTCGTACCCGGCAACCATGACCTCTACGCTACATCTTCACAGGAATTTGTTTCAATTTACAACGATTTCGGCTACGGTGAGGCTATAGCAAAAGACAGCCTTTCAAATTCATATGTTGCTGAACTCAAGGGCAATTACAGACTTCTTGTTATCGACAGCATAAACCCCGGCGAAAGCGAACACGGTCTCACAGCTGAAAGGGTTGCATGGATAAAGGCTCAGTGTGAAAAAGCAAAGGCAGACGGCAAATATCTTGTTGCAGCTATGCACCATAACTTCATTGACCGCATCAGTGCAGCAGCTTTCATCCATAAAGGTGATGCAGTGGGCAACAACCTTGGTCTCGGCGATATTCTTGCAGATAACGGTGTCAAATACATCTTCACAGGTCACAGCCATAATCAGGATGTAAGCGCCTTCCAGTCAGCCAAAGGCAATACTATGTACGAAGTAGTCACAGGCGCACTCACAGTTTATCCCGTACCCTACAGAGTTGTTTCCTTCGGCACACAGGTAAATATCGAAACAAAGAATATCGATAAGATAGACTCTTCACTCGTACCCGACGGTATAACAAATAAGGCATTCAACCTTATGAATACAGATTTCGCAAAGTATGTGCAGAATTACTTCAAGGCAGGTATTAATCAGGCTACTCTTGATGTAACCGATATCGATTCTATCAGAAACCAGCTTAACATAAACGCGGGTGAATTCCCCGAGGTTGCAGAAATTGCCGATAAGATTCTTATCAGAGCAAGTGAAGCTATGAGAATGCCTCTTTATATGAAAAACGAGGTTGTTGCAGGCAAGAGCATTGAAAGAATACTTGCAGTTTATGATGTTCTTCTTCCTCAGACCGAATGCAAAACCATGACAGAGCTTTCAGCACTTTTCTATGAGGGCTTCACTGCAGGTGACGAAAACTATCCTGTATATTCCTATGAAGTATTTGCCTTCACAAGAGGTCTTGCAGCAGTGCTGAACTACGCTCTTGAAGAAGTATCCGGCGAAGAATATGCCCTTATGATGTCATATCTCACCAGCTTCTCAGGCTTTACAATTCCCGAAGAATGGCTCTCATATGCAGGTGACGGTGTTGCACGCTTCAAGGGTATTGAAACCTACATTGCAACCTTCATCACTCCCGTTGTCGGAAGTCTGACAAAAGACGAAGCACCTGCAGATAACAACGCAGTAATCGCAGGCTACGAGCCTGAACCCACTCCCGAGGAACCCGCAAAAGAAAAGAGCTTCTGGGATAAGATTGCAGACTTCTTCAAGAGAATTTACGACTACTTTATGTCAATCTTCTCATATTTCGACAAATAATAAAAAAGCATAATTGAAGGGACACAGTTCACAGCTGTGTCCCTTGGTTTTTATTGATTATTCAGTGCTTTAAGTTTTTCTCTTACTGCATCAAGACCGTCATAAGGATTATCAATATCCTTTACTGCCTCCTCCATAGGGCAAAAGCCAGTGTTGGTACGGTTGAAAATCCGAGGCACCTTTTTTTCATAATAGAAGTCAATTCCGTTTCGGCTGAAAACTTCAGCTGCTACATCACTTATAACAAGGCTGTAAATTTCTTTCACACCAAGAAGCACATAAACCATAGCAGCAGCCTTGCCTACCACCTTATCGGCAGCACTGAAAGAGGAAAAATCCTTTTTGCTGTCATAGAGCTTTATAAGGGGATGCACTCCCCTTTCCTTTGAAGTTACGGTTTCACTGCCGTCAGTCATAACACAGGTATAGTCGCCAGCTTTCAGAATATCAAGAGCAAGTTTAAGATGGTTTGTCATTTTCTTTCTTCCTTGAACATTTTTTATGATTTTACCTTATATTCCCCCTGATGTCAATATTATTTTCTCAGGCGTACATTATGAAGAACTGCCGTCATAAACATTATGTATGAAACTTTTTTAAGGGTGATATTATGCTCATAAAACTCAGCAAAAAGAAATTATTGGCATCAGGCATTACATTTTCAGCTCTTGTTGTCGGTACTCTCATAGCTTTCTTCTTTGTTTCGGCTCAGCAGAGTGAGGAAAAACAATATATAAAATGGTTTGAGTTCAATGCTACTGAAAAAGCTCTCGCAGATGCCATGGCACTGGACATTGAGACCTATAACATGCTTTATCACATAAGCTGGATTGATACACTCTCCTATCTTGCCTGCAAAAACGGCAATGATTTTTCCCGTTATAAGAGCAGTGATATTAAAGCTATGAAAGAAAAGCTGGGTGATATATACACCGTTGATGACCTGATGGAAAACAACAGCTATTATTCCTTCTATAAAGAAGCTTTCACTGCAGCCCTCGGCGGACTTTTGGGCGAATATGAAAAGCAAGCACCTGACAAGCAGGGCGGAGAAAAAGTTGTTTCAGGCTACGGCTTAATCGCGTACAGCCCCATAGCAGAGGGCTTTTCCTATTCACACTATGACGATTTCGGCAACTCGAGAAGCTACGGCTACAGACGCAAGCATCTGGGCAATGACCTGATGGGCTATGTGGGCACCCCCGTAACGGCCGTTGAGGGAGGCACTGTTGAGGCGATCGGCTGGAATCAGTACGGCGGATGGCGCCTTGGCATAAGGAGCTTTGACGGCAAACGCTCATATTATTACGCACATCTTCGCAAAGGCAGGCCCTACGCCGAAAATATTGAGCTTGGCACTCAGGTGAAGGCAGGTCAGGTAATTGGCTATATGGGCATGACAGGCTACAGCACCAAAAGCGATGTTAACGGCATGAGTGTGCCTCACCTGCATTTCGGACTTCAGCTCATCTTTGACGAAAGCCAGAAGGAGGGGACAAATCAGATATGGCTTGATGTCTATAATTTAGTGAAGCTTCTGAGCAGAAACAGAGCCACCGTAATAAAAGACAGCACCACCGGTGAATACAAACGCAAATACGATATAATCACCCCTGCATATCCTGACCCTTTACAAAAATACTTTGATTAAGTTATTAAATGTAATTGACTTTTCAGAGCATAGCGTATTATAATTATAATGGTTTGTTATAACAAGCTAAAGGAGAAAATAATATGCAGACGAAAGACAAAAGATATTCGGAAAAGGTTTTGTCTCTTGCTCTTGATTTAGGCAGAAGTATGGTTAAATGCGGAGCTGAAATGAACAGAGTGGAAGAAACCGTAATTCGCATAGGCTATGCCTACGGCATGAAAAAAACGGAAGTGTTCTCCATTATTTCAATGATTCACGCAACGGTTATCGATGAAGACAACAGAACACATTCACAGATGAGACGAATAAGCTCCTTCAGTGTCAATTTTGAAAGACTTGAAAGGCTCAACGCTCTCTCAAGAGAAATCTGCAGTACTGTTCCCGACCTTGACGAAGCAAAGCAAAAGCTTGAAGAGATTTGCTCAAAGGGCAGACGCTTCAACATAGTGGTGTGTCTGGGATATATGCTGGGAGCAGCATCCTTTGCGGTGTTCTTCGGCGGCACACTTCTTGATGCCCTTGCATCTATGCCTATTGCAGCAATAATTTATCTAATGCAAAACTTCATTAAAACCAAGGGCGCCAGCAGACTTTTTTTCACCGCTCTTGAATCCGCCATTGCAGGTCTTATGGCCATGATCTTCGTTCACATAGGCTTCGGCACCAACGCAGATATGATAATGATAGGCGATATAATGCTTCTCATTCCCGGACTGATGCTCATCAACTCCCTGAGAGAAATGCTCTGCGGAGATATGATGTCAGGTCTTCTGAGAATGCTCGAGTCGGTGCTTCTTGCCATGTCTATTGCCCTTGGCTTTGCTGTTCCCCTTTATTTCTGGGGATACTTTATGTGAGGTGAAATGTTATGGACTTGAAACAGGCTTTAATCATTATAATTTCAGGCATGCTTGGTACCGTAGGCTTTTCCGCACTTTTCCGCTGTGATAAAAGAAGGGTGCTTTGCAACGCTATCGGTGGCGCACTGACCTGTGCAGTCTATGTGGTGTGCTGCAAATATTCCGACAATTTATTCCTTCAAAACTTTTTCCCCGCGGTTTTTGCAACAATTTACGCTGAAACTATGGCAAGAATTATGAAAGCCCCCGCCACACCTATTCTTGCCTGCTCTGTTATTTCTCTCGTGCCGGGCAGTAAGCTTTATTACACAACCTATTATCTCGTTACAAGCTCCGATGAACTCTTTCACGCAACGCTGAAAGAAACTCTCATTATTGCGGCAGGTCTTGCAGTGGGCATTATCTGCATTTCCGTTATTGTTCACGAGATAAACAGACATAAATTCAAGCAGATTATTGATGTGGAATAGCTTTTGAATGCAAAATGCAAAGTGCAAAATGAAAAATGACCTCTCTGTCACTTCGTGACATATCCCTTTTTTCGGGAGACAAAAACAAGGTATTTAATTAAAAATTATATAGGAGAACAACTATGAAACTCAAAGACAAAGCAATGAAAGTTGCCGGTAAAGTGGCAGCGAAATTCAACGCACTTTCTCAGGCTGAAAACCAAAGACAGTTTGCCGACAAAACAGTTACCCCCGGCATGCCCGAAGCCCTTCGTGCAGCAGCTGCACAGGGTGCGGTACTGCTTAAAAACGACGGCACTCTCCCCCTTAAAAAGAACAGCACTGTTTCCCTTTTCGGCAGAGTGCAGATGGATTGGTTTTTCACAGGCTACGGCTCAGGCGGCGACGTTAACAAGCCCTATGCAGTTGACCTTGTTGAAGGTATGAGAAACTGTGAAAGCCTGAAGCTCAACGAAGAGCTTGCAAACATCTATCTCAAGTGGCGTGAGGAAAACCCTGTTGACCACGGTGTATGGGGTCACTGGCCGAGATTTTATCCCGAGATGCCCATTAGTGACGCCGAGGTAAAAAAGGCAAAGGAAAGCTCCGACTGTGCAGTTATGGTTATCGGCCGTTCAAGCGGTGAAGACAGAGAAAACGCCCTTGAAAAGGGCAGCTACTATATCACAGACGAAGAGCTTGCTCTGCTTGATAAAATTACTGCAGAGTTTGACAAGACTGTTATTCTGCTCAACATCGGCTGTATTATGGATTTGTCATGGACAGAAAAGTATGCAGACAAAATCAGTGCAATTATGATTGTCTGGCAGGGCGGTATGGAAAGCGGCAACGCTGTAGCTGACCTTCTCAGCGGCAAGGTTTCACCCTCAGGCAAGCTCAGTGCAACAGTTGCAAAGAAATATGAATACTTCCCCTCAGCCAAAGATTTCGGTGGCAAGAATTTCAACACCTACACCGAGGACATCTATGTTGGCTACCGTTATTTTGAAACCTTCTGCCAGGATGAGGTTCTCTACCCCTTCGGCTTCGGTCTGACCTACGGTGATTTCAAGACAGAGCTTGTCAAAGCCGAAGAAAATGAAAACAGCTTCACCTTCATCTGCAAGGTTACAAACGAGGGCAAGCACCCCTCAAAATATGCGCCTCAGATTTATATCGAAAAGCCCTGCGGCGTACTGGGCAATCCTTACCGTGAGCTTGGTGCATTTGCTAAAACAAAGCTTCTCAAAAAGGGAGCAAGTCAAGAGCTTACCCTCACCGTCAAGAAGTCAGACCTTGCTTCCTATGACGACCTTGGCAGAACCGGCTATAAGTCAGCTTATGTCATCGAAAAAGGCGAATACGGCTTTGCCCTGGGTGACAATGTACGCGACGCAGTAAGAGTTTACACATACACCGCCGATAAAAACATTCTCTCAGAGCAGCTCACTCAGGTCGGCGCTCCCAGAGAGAGCTTTGATGTTCTCTTTGCAGAGAAAAAAGGCGATACATATAAAAAGAGCAAGATTGTTGTTCACAAAAAGCAGTATGACCTTAAAAACATCATTCTCGAAAAGATGCCCGCAGACATTCCCATGACAGGCGACAAGGGCTATAAGCTCATTGATGTCAAGGAGGGCAGGGTTTCAATGGAAGACTTCGTTGCACAGCTTGACCTGACAGAGCTTGAGGCAATTTCAAGAGGTCACTACATTATGAACAGCCCCCTGGGCGCTCTCGGTAATGCTGGCTGCTTTGCAGGTGTACTCCCCTCACTTCGCGAAAAGGGCATTCCTGCCGTTACCACAACAGACGGACCCTCCGGCATCAGACTTTCAGCCTGCTGTTCACTTATGCCCATAGGCACTCTTCTTGCAAGCACCTTTGACGAAAAACTCGTTGAAGAGCTTATGACCAAAACCGCAGAAGAAATGGCTATAAAGGGCAGCGACGTTCTCCTTGCTCCCGGCATGAATATTCACAGAAGTCCTCTTTGCGGCAGAAACTTTGAATATTTCTCAGAGGATCCTTATCTCTGCGGTAAGATTGCCGCAGCCTATGTCAGAGGTATTCAGGCAAATGGCAGAAGCGCCTGCCCCAAGCATTTTGCCTGCAATAATCAGGAATATAACCGTAACGGTAACGATTCACGACTTTCAGAGAGAGCGCTCAGACAGATTTACCTCAAGGGTTTTGAAATCTGCGTCAAGGAAGCTAAGCCTCAGAATATTATGACATCCTATAACCTTATCAACGGTGTCTGGGGTCATTACAACTACGAGCTCTGCACCCTTATTCTCAGAGATGAGTGGGGCTATGAGGGCAATGTTATGACAGACTGGTGGATGAGAAAATCCAAGAGCCAGGAATTCCCCAAGATGCGTGACCAGGCTTACAGAGTAAGAGCTCAGGTTGACCTTCTTATGCCCGGTGGCGGAAGAACAGGCGTAAACAAAAAGCCTGACGGTACACTGCTTAAGACCTACGGTAAGGAAGAAGGCATCACTCTCGGTGAAATGCAGAGAGGCGCTATGAACATCCTTCGCTTTGCTATGAACTCAAGTGCTATGGAAAGAATATAACGAGGTGAGACTATGCCCTTTATAAGCACAAGAACATCATGTGAAATCACAAAAGAAAAAGAAACCACCATAAAAACACAGCTCGGTGAAGCCATAAAGCTCATCGGCAAAAGCGAAAGCTGGCTTATGCTTAATTTTCAGGATAACTGCCACCTTTATTTCAAGGGTGACAACACGACGGATTTGGCTATGGTTGAGGTTGCTCTTCTGGGTAAGGCAACAGACAGTGAGTATAACGCGCTGACAGCTAAGATAACAGAGATAATCTCTAAGGAGCTTTCAATAGCACCCTCTTGCATTTATGTCAAATATGAGGAAGTTGACCATTGGGGCTACAGCGGTTTTAATTTCTGACACATATCAGTTTAACGGCACACGGAGACCTCACTCCGTGTGTTTTTTCAAAAAAATTTCAATATTGATATTGTTTCGACATAAGCCTTATGCTATAATTATTGTGACTAAATCTCCGGAAAGGATGAGAAAATATGAACTACAAAGAAAAATATCAGCAGTGGCTCACTTTTGATGAGGACACAAAGGCAGAACTCAGCGCCATCACTGACGAAAAAGAAATCGAAGACAGATTCTATAAGGATCTCGCTTTCGGCACAGGCGGCCTTCGCGGTATAATGGGTGCAGGTTCAAACCGTATGAACAAATACACTGTAGGCAAGGCAACCTACGGTCTTGCACAGTATATCAAAAGCAAAAATGAAGGTGACCTGAGTGTAGTTCTTGCCTACGACTCAAGAAATAATTCAGCTTATTTTGCAAAGGTTGCAGCAGATATATTCTCAAATCAGGGCTTCAAGGTTTTCCTTTTCGAGTTCCTTGTTCCCGTACCCGTACTTTCCTTTGCAACCTCATATCTCGGCTGCACTGCAGGTGTAATGCTCACCGCTTCCCACAATCCCAAAGAGTACAACGGCTATAAGGTATATGACAGCAAGGGCTGTCAGTTCTGCACAGAAGACGCAAAAGGTGCTATTGAGTGCATCAACGCTATTGAAGATTACACCTCTATCCCCTTTGAGGGCAAGGCTGAAAATATAAACTCCGTTGGTGAAGACGTACTTTCAGCTTTCTGCGCTAAGGTTAAAGAGCAGAGTGTTTATGAAGAACCCTCAGCGCTTAAAATTGTCTATACTCCCCTTCACGGCACAGGTAACATTCCTGTAAGAAGAATGCTGGAAGGTATGAATGTTACCGTTGTCAAGGAGCAGGAAATGCCTGACGGAAACTTCTCAACAGTCAGAAGCCCCAACCCCGAAGAAAAGGATGCTCTCACAATTGCTATTGAAAAGGCTAAAGAAATCGGTGCTGACCTCGTTCTCGGCACTGACCCGGACTGCGACAGAGTTGGCATTGCTGTTAAAAGCGGCGACGATTATGTTCTTTTCACAGGTAATCAGACAGGCGCACTGCTTGTTAAATTCATCCTCGAAATGAAAAAAGCTTCTCTTTCTTCAAAGAGTACTCTTGTAAAAACTATTGTTACCTCAGAGCTTGGCGCAAACATCGGCAGAAGCTACGGACTTCAGTGTGAAGAAACACTCACAGGCTTCAAGTATATCGGTGACAAAATCAATAAATATGAAGCAAGCGGTGAGCAGGAATTCATTATCGGCTATGAGGAATCCTACGGTTATCTCGTCGGTACTCACGCAAGAGATAAGGATGCTGTTGTGTCTTCAATGCTTATCTGCCAGATGGCTGCCTACTATTATAATCAGGGCAAGACCCTCGTTGACGCTCTTGAAGATATTTATGCTGAATACGGCTACTATCTTGACCACCTTGATTCTTTTGTACTCAAGGGCAAGGACGGTGCCGAAAAGATTGCCGAGCTTATGGTTTACTTCAGAGATAAGGGTATGAACCTCTTTGACGGTCTTCAGGAAGTTATTGACTACAGCAAGGGCATTGCAGACCTGCCTAAAGAAAACGTGCTTAAGTTCCTTTGGAAAAACGGCTCATGGATGGCAGTAAGACCTTCCGGCACAGAGCCTAAAATCAAGGTTTACTACAGCGTTCAGGCAGACACAAGAGAAGAGTCAAAGGCAAGACTTGCCGAGTATAAGAGCGTTATTGATGCTATCATCAAATAATCACAGACTATATGAAAAGTCCCGCAGAATTAACTGCGGGACTTATTTTTTATTTGAGTCCTCTCATAAATTCCTCATAGAAGTCTATGCTCTTGAGGAAGACATCTACACCGAGCTTTTCATTGGCATTGTGAACTGAGGAAAACTGTGCATTGTCAATGCTGAAGGCACCGAAGCGGTAAATTTCCTTACAGATATTTTTGAAAGACCTTGAATCGGTGAAGGCATCAAGAATGAAGGGTGATACACCTATACCGGGGAATACCTTATTTACAACAGATTTAATATAGTCAAAGGAGGCTGTATTGAAATCCGAAACGGGAGGCGGGTTGAGAATGTTATCGCACTCATATTCAACACTGTCACCAAGCACACTCTTTATGTGAGCAAATACAGTTTCAAAGCTGTCGTGAGGAGCAATTCTGAGTTTAAGTGTAGCTGTAGCCTTCTCAGCAATTTTGCCTTCAGGGTGAACTGCATCAATAGAAGTGATAGTGTAGGTGCTTCTTATCATAGCCGCAGTCTGAGAATTGCTTTCCATAGCTTTTTTAACAACGGGTCTGAGTACTGAAAGATTTTTGAAAACAAAGTTCAGCGGTGCGCCTACATAGTCGGCAAAACAGCCAAGCATACCCTCAAGGGCAGGTGTCATCTGTGAAGGCATAGGTGATTTTTCAAGCTTAGCCAGTGCCTCTACAAGCTTTTCGCAAGCCTTAGGCTTGCTTGTTGTGATTTGAACGGTACCCCAGCCTTTTTCTGAAACGGCAACCATAGCAAAGGGATTTTTAATTCCCATAGGCAGCTCTTTCATAATGGCACCGCCCTCATCCAGTATGAACCAGGGCTTTATATTGTTTTGCTCAAACCATTTTGCAATTATATTTGCAGTTTCGCCTGCAACCTCTTCACAGTTGCTTGAAACAAACCAGATATCTCTTTCGGGCAGGAAGCCTTCTTTTGTCAGCCTTTCCATAGCTTCGAGTATGCCGGTGAAAACACTCTTATTGTCAATTGAACCTCTGCCCCAGACAAAGCCGTCGTGAATTTCTGCCTCAAAAGCGGGATGCTCCCAAACCTGATTTTCGTCTGACACAACATCGTGATGACCCATAAGAAGCACAGGCTGAAGAGCAGGATTCTTGCCCTTCCAGTGAAGAACTATGCCGTATTCATTCATAAGCTGAGATTCAACTACATTGAAGGTTGAAGGGTACATTTCTTTAAGCATAGGCAGAAAAGCGTCAAAGACCTCTCTGTCAAAATTGCCGTCTTTAGCCGAAATTGTTTTTGCTCTTATGATTTTCTGAAAGTTTTCCAGTGATTTCTGATTTTCAGCATTCATTTCATTTTCCTCCAAATACTGTTTACTTAATATTATAGCATCTGTTTTATTTTTTGCCACTGTTTTGCGAGAAGATTACAGTAAAAGTGCTGCCCTTATTTTCTTCGCTTTCCACAAAGACCTCACCGCCGTGAATATTAGCAATTGCCTTAACCATAGGCAGACCCAGTCCGCTGCAGCCGTCTTCCCTTGAACGTGCCTTATCCGCCCGGAAAAATCTCAGCCATATTTTTTCAAGATTCTCCTTCGATATACCTATACCGTTATCCTCAACCCTGAGAATAATCTTCTCACCTTCCGTGCTGAGTGAAACTCTCACAAAACCGCCTTCTTTCCCATACCTGAAAGCATTGCTTATAAGATTATCACAAAGCCTCGACATAAGTCCGATATCCATACTGAACATCACATGGGGGGCTATCTCTTTAATCAGACTTATATTCTTATCCTGTACCCTGCCGATATTATCGCAGACACTGCCGAGAAGTTCGCTGAGATTTTCATTTTCAAAATCAGGCTGAAGGCTTCCCTGCTCCATTTTAGTGAACTGCAACAGCTGAGAAATGAGCTTCTGCATAGAGGAAGCCTGCTTATGGATTGTTTCAAAGCTTTCTCTGACATCCTCACTGAGATTTTCTTCCGAAAGCTGATATTCGCTTTCGGCAAGCACCACGGCGACGGGAGTGCGAAGCTCATGGGAAGCATCTGAGGTGAAATGTCTCTGCGCTTCAAATGACGCCTGAAGGCGGGCGAACATCTTATTGAAATTATCAGCAAGGGAGTTTATGTCAGGGTCGCTGTCACCTGCAGTTATTCGTCTTGTCAGGTCATCACCGCTTTGTGTATGGCTTACGGTTTCGTTAAGCTGCTTTATAGGGGTAAGGGACCTCTTTGCAATATTGTCACCGATAATTGCACCCAAGGCTATAAAAGCAGGAAGAATAAGCAAAGCGAGTATAGTAATTGTGTCCCAGATAGCATCTTCACTGTCAGACTTCATTACACCTCTGACCCATATATCGTCATAAGCCTTCTGAGTGGAATAAAACTCAAGCTCATACATAGGCACATCGTAGTATTCATATACCCTTGCCATAATAAGCGTTGCCGTGTCGTGAGAAACACCGCTATGGCTGAGAGCTATTTCATAAGCATCACGGTAGGTTATTTCGCAGTCCTCACCCTCTTCGTCAAGATTACCTTCAAAGGGAAGAAAGCTGTCTATGGCTTCACTTTCACTTGAAAAGACCTCGCCTGTTTCACCGTTGATTTTATATTCATACTTGCTGAATTCAATCATACTGTCATAGATAAACCACTGACCTCTACCCTTAGTTACAGTTTGGGTTATACCGTTTTCAAGGGGTTCATCAAAGCTGATGCCTTCAGGATAGCTGCCGCCGATTATATCACCTGCCGAGGAAAAAACCACAACGCTTACGCCGTCATTGTTAAAGGCAAAGTCCGACTCTATATCAAGAAGCCCGTTTTCAGCTTCAATTTCGTCAACATTTCTTTCAACATTCCTGATGAGATTCTGCTGAGCTTCAACGTGCTGAGCATTTTTACCCATTACGCTTATAAGCACAATAAGAAGCACCGACAAAAAGCATATAAGCACTGTGTACCACAGATTAATTCTGAATCTCAGGGATTTTATATTAAACCTCTTCTTTAAGCACATAGCCTGCCCCCCTTACGGTGTGAATGAGCTTACTGTCATAATCGTCATCTATTTTCTTGCGAAGGTACCTGATATAAACGTCAATTACGTTGGTACCGCCCATATAGTCATAATTCCACACGCTGTTTTCAATCTGTTCTCTTGTCATAACGGTGCCTGCATTTCTTATAAGGCACTCGAGTATGGCGTACTCCTTGGAGGAAAGCTCGATTACTCTGCCTGCTCTTTTAACCTCACGGCTTTTGGTGTTTACGCTCAGGTCACCCACGGTGTAAATATTAGTGGCATTGCCTGCAGACTTTCTGGTTATCATACGCACTCTTGCAGCAAGCTCTTCAAAGGAAAAGGGCTTTGTCAGGTAGTCATTGGCACCGCTATCAAGACCGTAAACCTTATCCTCAATTTCGCCTTTTGCCGTCAGGAAAATAACCGGTGTGTCATTTCCCGTTTTTCTCATTTTTTCAAGGACCTCAAACCCGCTGAGCTTTGGCATCATAACATCAAGCACAAGTGCATCATAAGAGGCACCTGCAATATAGTCAAAAACACTTTCACCGTCAAAGCAGCTGTCAACACTGTAGCCAGCCTTAGTAAACTGTTTTACAAGTATTCTGTTGAGGGCTTTTTCATCTTCTGCTATAAGTATTCTCATATTTTCACCGCCTGCCACCATTTTATATACATTCTATCACATTATTAATTAAAGTTCCATTAAAATCGGTAATATTTTTTTATTCATAAGGTCTGCGGTGGGCGGCGGCTCCACAAAAATCGCTTTGCGATTTTGCGCGACCTACGGTCGCCTGGCGGACTTCGTCCGGCAGTGGGGCCGCCGCAGCCTGCCTCTTAATCCCTCTCAAAATAAAAAAATACGGCAACCCCCAAGGGACTGCCGTAAAGCTCTCATATCAGAAAAGTGATTTAATAAATGCAAACAGCTTCTGAATAAGGTCTGTGATATCCTCCCAGAACATAAGAAGTGACCACTCGGGTTCGGGATTTTCAACAATTTCAGCTGTCATAATTTCGTTATTCATTATATTTTCCTCCTTATTTGGTGTGTTTTCATTATATACTATAGTTCATCTGTTGTCAATAATTTAATTTTCTGCTGTTTAAGCTTTGTTAATCTGCAATTTTTTATTACCCTCGCCGCAGGACACTCTTTTTCCTGTTCCTATGCGGTATGTAATTTTATCCTTTGATGAAACTCCCTCGCAATTCCGAATTTCGCATTCCGAATTCCGAATTCACACTACAGCTACTGCTTCAACCTCACACAGCACGCCCTTGGGAAGCGCCTTAACAGCTACACAGCTTCTTGCAGGTGCTGAGGTGATATACTTGGCATAAACCTCATTGAAAGCTGCGAAATCGCCCATATCGGCAATAAAGCAGGTGGTCTTCACCACATTATCAAAGCTTGTTCCTGCTTCTTCGAGAACAGCCTGAAGGTTAATCATAACCTGCTCAGCCTGAGCAGTTATACCCTCAGCATCAACGTTGCCCGTTGCAGGGTTAATGGGTATCTGACCCGATGTGAAAAGGAATCCGTTTGCCATTATAGCCTGTGAATAAGGGCCGATAGCGGCAGGTGCCTTGTCTGTTGAAATTTTTTTAAGCATAGTGATTCTCCTTTATTATATATTTCATGACCGTCAGGTCAATTCATTCTCGTCCTCGCTGCATCGTCACCGAAGCGCCGCCTGTGGCGGAGGAAGCGAGGCGAGGATGGCGCAGCGGTCAAAATCGCTCGGCGCTCCAAGCCGAAAAAGCGATTTTGGGAACCGCAAGAGTAAGGGCGTTCTTTTTCCTGCCGTGGAAAAAGAACCAAAAACACGTTGATGCTATATTAAGCCTTTTATAAACTGCTGTGCAGCTCTGGGTGAACGGCTACCCTTGGCAAGAGCAAATGCTTCTGCCTTTATGTCAAGCTCTTTTTCGTCTATAGTGAGATTTTCTTTCTTAGCAAGCTCGTGAACTATATCAAGATAAAGCTTCTTGTTAGGCTTGGAGAAATATACAACAAGTCCGAAACGGTCGGAAAGTGAAAGCAGCTCCTGCACCGTGTCGCTGTGGTGAATATCATCCTCGTGGCCTCTCTCCGAGAAACGCTCCTTGACTATATGACGGCGGTTGCTTGTGGCATAAATAACGGCATTAGATGCCTTGGCACTTGCAGAGCCTTCCAGAGCCGCCTTGAGCATAGAAAAGCAGTCGTCATTTTTATTGAAGGAAAGGTCGTCGATGAAGATGATGAACTTCAGGGGGTTGTCAGCAATTCTGCCCATGACGTGCGACAGGGAAAAAAGCTGGTCCTTGCGAACTTCAATAAGCCTTACACCCTTGTGGAAGCAAGCGTTTGCAACTGCCTTAACAGTTGAGGACTTACCCGTACCTGCATCACCGCAAAGAAGCACATTCTGAGCATATCTGCCTTCAGTGAGGGCAAGGGTGTTTTCCATAACCTTGCGTCTTTCCTCCTCGTAGCCGATGAAATTTTCGGTGGTGATATCGTCAGCCGCCTCAACGGGAACAATCTCATCCTTTTCCACTCTGAACATGCCTGCCGTGGCAAAAATGCCGTAGCCGTAGCGGTCAATATGCTGCAGTCTTTCCCTGTACACTGCCGAGAAATCTACTTTCTCATTTTCAAATTCAGGGATATATCCCTTATAGTCGCTTCCCTGAAAGAGAATTTCGGAAGTGAGTTCTGTAAGCTGCGAAAAGAGAGCAAGCTCCTTTTCGGCATTATCTTTAAGTGAAGCTGAAACCTCTTTGTTTTTAGCCACAGAGGTTATATAGGTGTTTTCGTCTTCGCAAACAACCCTTTTGAGGAAGGCTGAAAATGAATTGCCGTAAGCCCCTAAAAGGCTCACAAACTCACCGTAGAAGCTCAGCTTTTCATATATATCCTCACTTTTGAGAAAGGAAAGGAAGGCTGTTATTTCCTTTTTGGTCAGCACTCCTCTGAAAACACTCAGAGATGAAAGACCCATAGCAATCAGTTTTAAATCTGTCTTTTTCATAATATCAGAACTTATTTATAATTGCACCCTTGTCGGCTGAGCTTACCATAGCGGAATAACGTGCAAGGTAGCCTCTGATGTCGGTTTTAACCTTAATGGGCATTTCCTCTTTACGCTTTGCAAGCTCTTCATCGCTGACCTTGAGTTCAATTTTATATTCGGGAATGTTGATTGAAATTATATCGCCGTCTTTAACATAGGCAATAAGGCCGCCTCTTACGGCTTCGGGTGACACGTGACCTATGGATGCACCTCTTGTGGCACCTGAGAAACGTCCGTCAGTGATAAGGGCAACATCCTTGTCAAGACCCATACCTGCAATAGCTGAGGTGGGTGAAAGCATTTCTCTCATACCGGGGCCGCCTGCAGGGCCTTCATAGCGGATAACAACCACATCACCCTTGACAATTTTACCGCCGTAAATAGCAGCAATACACTCTTCTTCACTGTCAAAAACCTTGGCAGGACCTTCATGACGGAGCATTTCGGGAGCAACTGCACTTCTCTTTACAACGCAGCCGTCGGGGGCAATATTACCTCTGAGTACGGCAATGCCGCCTGTCTTTGAATAGGGATTATCCACTGTTCTTATAACGCTTTCGTCTTTATTGAAGGCGTTTTCGATGTTTTCGCCTAAGGTCTTGCCCGTACAGGTCATAACACTTGTATCAAGAAGACCCAGCTTCGCAATCTCCCTGAGTACGGCATAAACACCGCCTGCCTCGTTGAGGTCTTCCATATAGGTGTGACCTGCAGGTGCAAGGTGGCAGATGTTGGGCGTTTTTTCACTTATCTCATTTGCCATATCAAGGTTGAAATCAATACCGCATTCATTTGCAATAGCGGGCAGGTGAAGCATACTGTTGGTGCTGCAGCCGATAGCCATATCAGCAGTTACGGCATTTCTCATAGCGCCTTCTGTCATAATATCACGGGGACGGATGTTCTTTTTAACAAGCTCCATAATCTGCATACCTGCATGCTTTGCAAGCTCAATTCGAGCCGAGTAAACAGCAGGAATGGTACCGTTGCCCTGAAGGCCCATACCAAGCACCTCTGTAAGACAGTTCATTGAATTAGCCGTGTACATACCTGAGCAGGAGCCACAGGTGGGACAGGTATTTTCTTCCCAGATGCGGAGCTTTTCATCATCGATTTTGCCGGCTTTATAAGCACCTACTGCCTCAAACATACTTGAAAGACTTGTCTTTTTGCCGTCAACTCTGCCTGCAAGCATAGGACCGCCTGAAACAAAGATGGTGGGGATATTAAGTCTTGCCGCAGCCATAAGCAGACCCGGCACATTTTTATCGCAGTTGGGAATCATAACAAGACCGTCGAAGCCGTGAGCCATAACCATAGCCTCAGTTGAATCGGCAATAAGGTCTCTTGTTACAAGTGAATATTTCATACCCTTGTGACCCATAGCAATACCGTCACAGACCGTAATTGCAGGGAAAACTATGGGCGTACCGCCTGCCATAGCAACACCCAGCTTGACTGCATCAGCAATTTTATCAAGGTTTATGTGACCTGGTACTATCTCATTGAATGAGCTTACAATACCTATAAGAGGGCGTGACTGCTCCTCTTTTGTCATACCGAGAGCGTGATAAAGGCTACGGTGGGGGGCATTGTGAAAGCCGTCTACTATTGTGTCTTTTATCATTTCTAATCCTCCTTTATAATGAATTGGCAAAGCCAATTCAATTCATGCCCTTGGCAATTCATGACCGAAAGGTCAATTCATGCCGTAGGCAATTCATCCCTGCACTCGAAGAGTGCTAATGAAGCAAAGCTTCATTCAAATTTATTCATTATCCTTAGCCGTTCTGAGGGAAGCACTTAAAAGTTTCCTTATTTTGCTACACTTGCAAAAGTAATCATTATATATTTCCTCGCTGATTATATCAGCATCTCTCATTATATCAAGCCAATATTCTGTTTCATAGCACTCTTTAAGTGCAATCTGAAATTTATTTATAAAGTCTGCACGGCTGACAGCATAATTACCCTCGTGAATATTTGCACCAATGCTTGTTCCGCAACGAAGGAGCTGATTGATAATAACCGTATGCTTTTTCGTTTCACGAACTGTATCATAAAGCCTGATGATATCAACTGCAAACTTTCTCGATAAATCGACTAATGGATTTTCTTTCATAAAAAGTCCTCTGTAATCAAATAATCTTAAACGAATTGCACCTTCGGTGTGTAATATAAATGAATTGCACCTTCGGTGCATGAATTGGCTTCGCCATGAAATGAAGCTGCGCTTCATGAATTGAATTGTGCTTTGCACAATTCATTAAAGGTCTGTTGTCAAGCCAACAGACCTTTATAATCAGTTATTGATGAGCTTATCCTCGTCGCTCCATGAATAGAGCTTACGGATTTCCTTACCTACAACCTCTGAAGGATGCTCGGCAGCAATCTTTCTCATAGCACCGAAGTGTACCTGTGAGCCTGCATCTGACATATCAAGAAGGAAGTCTTTTGCAAAGGTACCGTCCTGAATATCCTTGAGAACCTTCTTCATAGCCTTCTTGGTTTCTTCAGTGATAATTTTGGGACCTGTGATGTAGTCACCGTATTCAGCAGTGTTGGAGATTGAATATCTCATACCTTCAAAGCCGCTCTGATAGATAAGGTCAACGATGAGCTTCATTTCATGGATACACTCAAAGTAAGCGTTTCTGGGGTCATAGCCTGCTTCAACAAGTGTTTCGTAACCAGCCTGCATAAGTGCACAAACACCGCCGCAGAGAACAGCCTGTTCACCGAAGAGGTCGGTTTCTGTTTCTGTTCTGAAGGTTGTTTCGAGAACACCTGCTCTTGCACCGCCGATACCGAGTGCATAAGCAAGACCGATGTCAAGTGCATCACCTGTAGCATCCTGTTCAACAGCGATAAGACAGGGAACGCCCTTGCCAGCCTGATATTCGCTTCTTACTGTGTGACCGGGGCCCTTGGGAGCGATCATAATAACGTTTACATCCTTGGGGGGCTTGATGCAGCCGTAGTGGATGTTGAAGCCGTGTGCGAATGCAAGAGTCTTGCCTGCTGTGAGGTTGGGCTCAATGCTTTCTTTGTAAAGCTTTGCCTGAAGTTCGTCGTTGATAAGAATCATGATGAGGTCAGCCTTAGCTGCTGCATCCTTAGCTGTGAAAACTTCAAAGCCCTGTGCTTCTGCCTT
>JAZTYQ010000103.1:0-4973 GCA_045637065.1 Acutalibacteraceae bacterium | reverse complement strand
ACGGCGGTGATTTCTCTGAAGTTGAGCTTATTCCCAATGTTATAACCAATGAAGCTGAAGCTCTTCGTCACGGCGACACTGATGCGGTGTGGATTTACTACGCCTGGTCAGGTGTAAATGCAGAGGTGACGGGACTCGATTTTGAATATTTCGACTTTGGTGAGCTTGACAGTGTCTTTGACTTTTACACACCTGTTATCATTGCCAATAATGACTTTCTCAAAAATGACCCCGAAACAGCAAAGGCTTTCCTTGCCGCAACGGCAAAGGGATATGAATATGCAATTGAAAATCCCGAGGAAGCTGCTGCAATTCTCATTGAGGGCGATACCACAGGTTCACTTCTCGGCTCAGAAGACCTTGTTCTTGCAAGTCAGAAATGGATAAACTCTCAGTATGTTGCCGATGCTGAAAGCTGGGGCATAATAGATGCACAGCGCTGGGATAACTTCTATAAGTGGCTCGGTGATGAGGGCCTTGTTGAAAATAAAATTCCTGCAGGCACAGGCTTCACAAACGATTATCTTTCATAAGGATGTTTTTATGGAAAAATTAAAAGCGACCAATATAACCGTTTCCTATGACGGTGAAAATGTAATCGAAGATATCAATATACATCTGAATGAGGGCGAAATTGTTTCTCTCTTAGGTGTCAGCGGCAGCGGTAAAACAACACTGTTTAATGTGCTGTCAGGGCTTAGTCTGCCCGACTGCGGCAGAGTACTTTTAGACGGCGAGGATGTAACGGGCAAAACAGGCAGAATGAGCTATATGCTGCAGAAGGATTTGCTTTTGCCGCACTATACGGTGCTTGACAATGTGGCACTGCCACTTACAGTCAAAGGTGAAACGAAAAAGACCGCAAGAGAAAAGGCAGCGGAACATTTTGCATTTTTCGGCCTTGAAGGCACTGAAAAAAAATATCCTCATCAGCTGTCAGGCGGTATGCGTCAGCGTGCGGCTTTCCTTCGCACCTATCTTGCATCTGAGGGTGTGGCGCTTCTTGACGAGCCTTTCAGCGCTCTTGACACCATAACCAAAACCGCAGTTCATCAGTGGTATCTGGACATTATGAAGGAGATTAAGCTTTCCTCTCTGATTGTCACCCACGATATTGACGAGGCAATTCTTCTCTCAGACAGAATTTATATCCTTTCGGGCAAGCCCGGCAGAATCAGCCATGAAATTAAAGTTGACCTGCCAAAGCCCCGAAGCAACTCCCTTTTAACCGAAAGCGAATTTCTCACAATCAAGAAAAAAATTGTGGAAAACATTTCCTTTGTCTGATAACAACTTCACCCTCATATCTGCCTTTTTCTGAGGCAAAATAATGAGGGTGATTTTTATGGATAAAAAAGAAAGCAGCTTCAAGGAAAACAATCCTTACCGCTTCGACAAAACCGGGGAGTTTCTCTATGACCGATACAATTCAATAAGAAGCAGAAAGTCCCGCATTGAAACAGAGCAAAGAATGAAAAAAGAAAACAATAACAAATAATTTGCGGCGCGCCCATTACGGATAATGGGTGCTTCTTTTTTTTGACAAAAAAGCCGTCAACCTATATGTTATTATTTCCATTACTTACGATTTTTGCTAAGGTTGGTGAATATGATGCCAAAATGAAACAAAATTGCAAAAAATGACACCATTGTTTCTAACAAACTGCACAAATCCAATATATGGTTTTAGATAATGTTGTAACAAAATAACAAAATGCTATTGAAATTTTCTTTTTATAGTGCTATTATGATATGTGAGGTAATGTAAAGAGTGGGATATTATACTTTTTTTCAGCATTACCCACCGTAAAATAAAGCAAAAGAGGTGTTATAATGGCAGATAAAAAAATCCTCGGCGATGATGTTGCTCTCTATCTCTTTCATCAGGGCAACAACATAAAAGCTTATGAGTATATGGGCGCACATAAAGTTGACTCACAGAAAGACCTCTTCTCATTCCGTGTGTGGGCGCCTCACGCCAAAGCAATCAGCGTTATCGGTGACTTCAACGATTGGGATGAAGGCCGCGGCGAAATGACACTTATAAACGATGCGGGCATGTGGGAATGTTATCTCCCCGGTGTAAAGGTTTATGATAACTATAAATTCCTTGTCACTGCCGCAGACGGCAAAAAAACAGCCAAGGCTGACCCATATGCTTTCCACAGTGAAACAAGACCCCAGACAGCTTCCAAGTACTATGAGCTTTCAGGCTATAAATGGAAAGACAGCAAATGGATTAAAGAGGCTAAAAAGAAAAACATCTACGAATCACCCATGAATATTTATGAGGTTCATGCAGGTTCATGGAAAAACCACGAAGACGGCAATCCCTATTCATATAAAGATCTTGCAGATGAGCTTGTTCCTTATGTAAAGGATATGGGCTACACCCACATAGAGCTTATGCCTATGTCAGAATATCCCTTCGACGGCTCATGGGGCTATCAGGTAACAGGCTACTTCGCAGCAACTTCAAGATACGGCACTCCTCACGATTTTATGTACTTTATAGATATGTGCCATCAAAACGGAATAGGCGTTATCCTTGACTGGGTACCTGCCCACTTCCCCAAAGACGAACACGGTCTTGCCTGCTTTGACGGTGAAGCCTGCTATGAATATGCAGACGACAGAAAGGGCGAGCATAAATCATGGGGTACAAAAGTCTTTGACTTTGGCAGAAACGAAGTTGTCTCCTTCCTTATGAGCTCAGCTTTCTTCTGGCTTGATAAATATCACATTGACGGTCTTCGCGTTGATGCTGTTGCTTCAATGCTCTATCTCGACTATGACAGAGATGACGGTCAGTGGATTGCCAATATGTATGGCGGCAACGAAAACCTTGAGGCAGTTGACTTCCTTCGCAAGCTCAACACAAACATTTTCAGAGAATTCCCTCAGGCACTTATGATAGCAGAGGAAAGCACTGCATGGCCTCTTGTTTCAAAGCCTGCAGATATCGGCGGTCTGGGCTTCAACTTCAAATGGAATATGGGCTGGATGAACGATGCTCTGCGCTACTTCTCAATGGACGGTCTGTCAAGAAAGTATAATCACAATCTTCTGACCTTCTCATTCTTCTATGCCTTCTCTGAAAACTTCATCCTTCCTATTTCTCACGATGAGGTTGTACACGGTAAGTGTTCCCTTATAGGCAAGATGCCCGGTGAATATGAAGATAAGTTCAAGGGTGTGCGCTCATTCCTGGGATATCTTATGGCACATCCCGGCAAGAAGCTCACCTTCATGGGTCAGGAATTCGGTCAGTTTATTGAATGGAAGTACGACACGGGTCTTGACTGGCTTCTTCTCGGCTATGAAAAGCATCAGCAGCTCAAGGCTTACGTTAAGAAGCTTAACAATATCTATCTCAGATATCCCGCTTTCTGGGAAGTTGATTATAGCTGGGAAGGCTTCAAATGGTTTGTACCCGACGACACAAATAACAGTGTTATAGCATTCTCAAGACGTGACAAAAACGGCGGCGAAATTGCAGCAGTTTGTAACTTTACTCCCGTTATGCGTGAGAAATATTCCTTCGGCGTTGAAAATGAAGGTGTCTATGAGGTTATCCTCTCTTCAGATGCGAAGGAATTCGGCGGCGACGGCAAGGGTACAAAAACAAGGGTCACTTCAAAAAAGGTGCCTATGCACGGCTATGAAAACAGTATAACTCTTGACCTGCCCGGTCTTTCATGTATTCTTCTTGTGCGTAAGGATAAGCCTGCTAAGAAGGCTCCCGCTAAAAAAGTAAAAGAAGAAAAGGCAGAAGCTCCCCAGGCTGAGAAAGCTAAGAAGGCTCCTGCTAAAGCAAAAAAGACAGCTGAAGTAAAAGAGGAAGCAACAGAAATTGAAAAGCTTATTGAAGAAAATAAGGCTAAGTCAAAGAAGGTTGCTCCCAAGGCTGAAAAAGCAGCAAAAAAACCTGCTGCAAAATCAAAAAAGCAATAATTTAATCATTATATAAAAAGAACGGAGGAAACATTATGGTAAAGAAAACCGAGTGCCTTGCAATGCTCCTTGCCGGTGGTCAGGGAAGCAGACTTGGCATACTCACAAAAAACATTGCGAAGCCGGCAGTTCCCTATGGCGGTAAGTATCGTATCATCGACTTTCCCCTTTCAAACTGCATCAATTCAGGCATCGAAACAGTAGGCGTACTCACACAGTATCAGCCTCTGGAGCTTAACGACTACATCGGCAACGGCGGCCCCTGGGACCTTGACCGTTCCTACGGCGGTGTGCACATTCTTTCACCCTATCAGCAGATAAAGGGTACAGAATGGTATAAAGGCACAGCCAACGCTATCTATCAGAACATCAACTTCATTGACCGTTATAATCCCGAATATGTAGCTGTGCTTTCAGGCGACCACATCTATAAGATGGACTATAACAAAATGCTTGAATACCACAAGTCAAAGGATGCTGCCTGCACAATTGCTATGCTTGAGGTACCCTGGGAAGAGGCATCACGTTTCGGTCTTATGTTCGTTAACGATGACGGCTCCATCAGCGAATTTGAAGAAAAACCCAAGAATCCCAAGAGCAACAAGGCTTCAATGGGCGTTTATATCTTCACTTGGTCAAAGCTGCGTCAGTACCTCATCGACGATGAAAACAATCCTGATTCAGGCAACGACTTCGGTCACGACGTTATCCCCGCTATGCACGAAAACGGTGAGAGAATGTTCGCATTCAAATTTGACGGCTACTGGAAAGACGTTGGTACCATAGACAGCCTCTGGGAAGCTAACCTTGACCTTCTCAATCCCAAGGTTGACCTTGACCTCTCCGACGACAGCTGGAGAATTTACTCAAGAAATCCTATCGCTCCTCCTCACTTTATTTCAGCTGCAGCCAAGGTTGAAAACTCAATGATTGGTGAAGGCTGCTTCATTGGGGGCGATGTTGACTATTCAATCCTCTTCTCAAATGTCAATATCGAAGAAGGCGCAAAGGTAAGATAT
>JAZTYQ010000102.1:0-20498 GCA_045637065.1 Acutalibacteraceae bacterium | reverse complement strand
GAAATCGCCTTTTTTTATCTTCAAAGAGAAGTTTTCAATAATAGTTTCACCTATATTGTTATCTTCGTCCTCGTCGTAAGAAAAGGTAACATTTTTAAATTCGATAAAGTTATCCATAAACTTTACTCCTTTTCCCATATAGCAGATGCGCCGCAGGGAAGAATCATACCGCTGTCGGTAACAGGGAGACCTATCTCAGAGGAGGAAACCTTGCCACCAAACTTCTTTTTGACAACGGCACCTAAAATATACTCCATAACCGATGAAGACAGACCCGTTGTGTAGGAATTAATGAGCATCATAAGTGAATCTTCATATAAAAGCTCACTGCAAAGCTCAACAAAGGAATAAACCTCATCCTCAAGCTTCCACACTTCACCGCCGGGACCTCTGCCGTATGAGGGCGGGTCCATAATGATAATGTCATACTTGTTGCCCCTGCGGATTTCTCTTTGCACAAACTTGATGCAATCGTCAACAATCCAGCGTACGCTTCTGTCAGCAACGCCTGATGACACTGCGTTTTCCTTTGCCCATGCTGTCATACCCTTTGAAGCATCTACGTGTACCACGTGGGCATTTTCCATCAAGGGAGCAACACTCGCACCACCGGTGTAAGCAAAAAGATTAAGCACCTTAACAGGTCTGCCTGCCTTGCGGATAATTTCTCTGGTGTAATCCCAGTTAACAGCCTGTTCGGGGAAAAGGCCTGTGTGCTTGAAGCCCATTGTCTTTATGTTGAAGGTCATATCCTTGTAGTTAATGCTCCAGAAATCAGGCATTTTGCTTCTTACTTCCCATTCACCGCCGCCTGATTTTGAGCGGTGATAATAGGCATTTGCCTTTCTCCACAAAGGGTTTGTCTTGGGAGTTTTCCATATAACCTGAGGGTCGGGGCGCACTAAAATGATATCTCCCCAACGCTCTAATTTTTCACCGTCTGAGCAGTCTATAAGCTCATAGTCTTTCCAGTCTTTTGTATATCTCATAAAATTACCTCTTAAAACAATTGCTGCTGTCCGGGTACGGGTATGCCGAGATGCTCATATGCAGCAGGAGTTGCCACTCTGCCTCTCGGCGTTCTGCCGAGGAAGCCTATCTGCATAAGATAAGGCTCATAAACATCTTCAATTGTCACTGCTTCCTCTCCTATTGCAGCTGCTATGGTTTCAAGACCGACAGGACCGCCTCCATAGGACTTAATCATTGTTGAGAGGAGCATTCTGTCAATTGAGTCAAGCCCCATATTGTCTATTTCCATTTTTTCAAGAGCATGGTCGGCACTGTCTTCGTCAATAACACCGTTGCCCATAACCTGAGCAAAGTCTCTTGCTCTTTTGAGAAGTCTGTTTGCAATTCTCGGAGTGCCTCTTGAGCGTGAAGCAATTTCAAGAGCGCCGTATTTTTCTATATCGATACCCAGTATGCCTGCGCTTCTCGTTACAATCTGAGCCAGTTCTTCAGGGGTGTAAAGTTCAAGGCGAAGAATAACACCGAAACGGTCACGAAGAGGAGCTGAAAGCTGACCTGCTCTCGTTGTGGCACCAACCAATGTGAACTTAGGCAGATCAAGTCTGATTGACCTTGCAGAAGGACCTTTGCCGATGATGATATCAAGGGCGTTATCTTCCATAGCCGGATAAAGGACTTCCTCTACGCTTCTGTTGAGGCGGTGAATTTCATCTATGAAAAGCACGTCGCCTTCATTTAGGTTGGTCAGAAGTGCAGCCAAATCTCCCTGCTTTTCAATTGCCGGGCCTGATGTAACACGGAAGTTGACATTCATCTCATTTGCAATAATGCCTGCAAGAGTTGTCTTACCAAGTCCCGGAGGACCGTAAAGCAGTACATGGTCGAGACTCTCCCCTCTTGCCTTAGCCGCCTTTATATAAACCTCCAGGTTTTCCTTAGCCTTTTCCTGACCGATGTAATCTGTCAGCACCTTGGGTCTGAGAGAAGTTTCTATATCATTGTCAAATCCTGTGAAATCAGGAGTTATAAATCTTTCTTCAAAATCCATATTTTTTCACCCTTTACATACTGCTTAAAAGCTTGAGTGCCTGCTTTATAATTGCCTCTACGGAAAGTGACGGGTCAATCTTGCTCACTGCCGTAGCTGCTTCACTTTGTGAATACCCGAGCATTGTGAGCGCCGCAACAGCTTCACTTGTGTTAGGCATTTCAGTTGCCGCAGCAATTTTGCCGCTATCTGAGAAGAAATCACCGTCGGGGACTATGCTGCCAACCTTATCCTTCAGGTCAAGAATAATTCTCTGTGCAATCTTCGGGCCGATACCGCTTGCTCTGGTTATGGACTTAACATCCTTTGCGGAAATTGCAAGGGCAAGCTCGTCAACTGTCAGCTCGGAGAGAATTGCAAGGGCAGCCTTGGGTCCCACACCGTTGACAGTTATGAGCATTCTGAACCAGTCAAGCTCATACTCCGTGGAAAAGCCGAAAAGGTCAAGGGCGTCCTCACGGACATTGAGATGGGTATAAACCGTAGCTGCTGATTTGTCATCGGGCAGGTCATAAAGAGTGAAGCGTGAGGTGTTCACAAGGAAGCCCGCTCCGCCACACTCAATAACTACAAAGGAAAGTTCCTTTTTTATTACTTTACCTGTAAGTGAATAGAACATAATTTATATCCCCTGTCTTATACGAAGATTGTTTGTCATAAGCGAGCCGCTTGCATGAGCATGGCATATTGCCATAGCAAGAGCGTCTGCCGTATCGTCGGGCTTGGGTACTTTCTCAAGAGCGAGGATTCGTCTTGTCATTTCCTGCACCTGTTTTTTCTCTGCTCTGCCGTAGCCCACAACACTCTGCTTCACCTGCAAGGGTGTGTATTCAAAGGCAGGTACACCGTTTTTCTGTGCTGCAAGCATTATTACGCCTCTTGCCTGACTGACGTCTATAACCGTCTTTGCATTGTTGTTGTAAAAGAGCTTTTCAATAGCCATAGCTTCGGGATGATGAAGCTCAATTATTCGGCAGAGTCCGTCATAAATCTTTTCAAGTCTTATATTAAAAGGGGTATGTGCATCTGTCAGAATTGCACCGTAATCAATAACGGTGAAGTGATTATTTTTATATTCAATAACGCCGTAACCTACTATTGCGTAGCCCGGGTCGATACCTAAGATAATCATGGCGCACTACCTCACTTTAATAATCAATATATTATAGCACAAATTAATAGTTTGAGCAATAGCAAAAGGGAGAAAAATGTGAATTAAATGAGATAAATTGCAGTTTTGAAGTCTGTGCTGTTGGGGGGGCTCAGGGTTGTGGCCGCGCCACAACTGAGGGGACTGCGTCCCCTCAAAAATTCCGAAGGAATTTTCCTGAGCCCCTGACCCCAAATTTGCACAAACTAAAAAAGAGGCAGCGTACGCCACCTCATTTTTTTATTTATTCTTTCTGAATACAACAAACTTTGAAAAAAAGTAATTAAGCACCACAACGACAACTGCCAGCAGCACCTTTGAAATCATATTTCCGCTGACGGTAAAGCCGAAAACATCTACGGCAAAACTCTTCATATTGCAGATATCAACCAGCAGAAAAAGACCTGCTTCTTCAATAAGAAAAGAGAAAATTCTTGCCGTAAAAAAGGAAGAAACCTCTTTTGCCACAAGCTTAACATTCCAGCTTTTGCTTTCAAAAACGAAAAGCTTGTTGGTCACATAGGCAAAAATCACGCTGACAAGCCATGCAATAACATTCGACAGCAAATAAAAATTCACTCCGAAAAGAACATTGCAAAGCTTATAGGTCACGAAATTCACAAGAGTTGTACCCACGCCGAAAATGCCGTAAATAATAAGCTCTTTATATTTAATTATCAGATTCTTTATTGTGTTCATAAGTTAAAATCTCTTTTGCAATAAATATTGGTCTGTCTTTAACCTGAGTGTGTACCTTGCCAAGATATGCACCTATGATGCCCTGGCTTATAAGTATAAGAGCACCTGCAAAAAGCACTGTTGTAGTAACCAGATAAAAAGAGTCAAACAGGTTTATAACACCCAGAATTACAGATATGGCAAGAAGCACCAAGCCAAGATAAAAAGGCAGCTTGAGAGGCTTATCTGTATATGCAACAATGCCCTCAAAAGCGTAAGTTATCAGCTTTTTCATATTCCACTTGGTTTCGCCGCTTTCACGTTCTCTCACCTCATAGGGAATGGAAACAGTATTGTAGCCTACCCATGAGAATATGCCCTTTGAGAAGCGGTGATATTCGGGCAGGGCAACTATTGTGTCAGCTACGCATTTTCTCATTGTGCGGAAATCACTTGCATCACTGACAAAGTCTATACCCGACATTTTTGTGATAACCTTATAGAATTTGCTCTTGCACGCTGAAAGAAGTTTGCCTTCTTTGCGCTCAGCCTGATAAGCGGCAACCATATCACAATCGGGGTCGCTGTCAAGTATTTTTGCCATTTCCACGGCATATTTCGGGTCCTGCTGCAAATCAGCATCAATTATGGTGATATACTCACCTGCAGCCTGAGTGAAGCCTGCATACATAGCTGCTTCCTTGCCGAAATTACGGGAGAAGTTTATGACCTTTATATTCACATCTTTGTTGGAGTGAAAAATTTCTCTGAGCTTTTTAGGCGTAGAATCATTACTGCCGTCATTGATGAAAATAATTTCATATAAATCGGTGTAGTCTTTCATTGCCGCTTTTGTTTCTCTAAGAAAATTCTCAACATTACCTTCCTCGTTATAACAAGGCACTATAAGACTGTGCTTAACTGACATAGGTCAACCTCCCTTTGATATAATTACTTTCCGTCACGCTCTCTTATGACGAACTTTGTGGGCGTACCTTCAAGACCGAAAACCTCTCTTATCTGATTGTCGAGATAGCGCTGATAGCTGTAATGGAACAGCTCCTTACTGTTGACAAAGCACACAAACGTAGGCGGTCTTGTGGAAGCCTGGGTCATATAATAAATCTTGAGTCGCTTACCCTTGTCTGTAGGCGGCTGTACTCTTGCAGTTGCGGCAGCGAGCACATCATTGAGCTTACCTGTTGAAATTCGCATTGAGTTCTGCTCGTCAACATATTTGATAAGCTCAAAAAGTCTGTCGAGACGCTGACCTGTTTTCGCTGAAATGAAAATAATGGGTGCATAGGACATAAATGAAAAGTCATTCATAAGCTTCTTTCTGTAGCTGTCCATAGTTTTGCCGTCTTTTTCAAGGGCATCCCACTTATTTACGGCTATAATGCAAGCCTTTCCCATTTCGTGAGCAATACCTGCTACCTTACTGTCCTGCTCGGTGAAGCCTTCAACGGCATCAATCATAATTACGCAGACGCTTGCTCTTTCAACTGCCATTTTGGCTCTTATTACGCTGTATTTTTCAATCTGATCTTCAACCTTGCTCTTTCTTCTGAGACCTGCAGTGTCAATAAACATAAAGTCACCGTGTTCATTGGAAATAAAGGTGTCCGTTGCATCTCTGGTGGTACCTGCAATATTGGAAACGATTGCTCTTTCCTCGCCCGAGATTGCATTTATAAGTGATGACTTTCCTACATTAGGCTTGCCGATAACGGCAACCTTTATTGTGGTGTCATCTGTTTCCTCTTCTTCCTCAGCGGGAAGGTACTCGAGTACTGCATCAAGCAGGTCGCCCGTACCGTGACCGTGAACTGAAGAAACTGCAATGGGGTCGCCGAGACCTAAGTTATAGAACTCATAGAATTCCATTTCAGGCTCACCGACTTTATCGCACTTGTTTACACAAAGTACGATAGGCTTATTGCTCTTGAGAAGCATTGCGGCAACATCCTCGTCAGTTGCAACAACGCCTGTACGCAGGTCTGTAACGAGAATGATAACATCTGCCGAATCAATGGCAAGCTGCGCCTGACGACGCATCTGCTTTAAGATTATATCGTCTGAATGAGGCTCAATACCGCCTGTATCTATTAAGAGAAAATGTCTTGACAGCCATTCGCAGTCACCGTAAATTCTGTCACGGGTAACACCGGGGGTGTCATCAACAATTGACAGACGCTGACCGATAAGCTTGTTAAAAAGTGTTGACTTACCTACATTGGGTCTGCCTACAATTGCAACAATGGGTCTTGCCATTTCTTTCACCTTCTTTTTTTATTATTGCCCCATAAAGGAGCTGAAAAGACTGCCGCCTGTGCAGTCATTGACTTTAAGGGTAACTCCGAGAGCCTTTTCCACATCTTCAGCGCTTACACTGTCAAGGAAAAGGTCGCCCTCACTTCTGAGCATAACAGCGGGAATTGCCAGGGTTTCTGCAAGAGGCTTACCCCTAAGCTGATTTATAAGGTCGCCTCCCGTTATAAGACCTGCAACAGTTATACTGTGACCGAAAAAGTCATTTTTTATTTCATAAACATCTATTTTACTTCTATTATACTTATTCTCAAATACTTCTGCAAGCTCTTTTATAAGAGGATATGCGGCACGGCCCGTTGCAACGCTAAGATGATTTTCGGGGTCGGATTCATTGCATTTTTCAATTTCAAAAAGAAATTCCTCTTTAAGAGAAGTCCACATACCTACGCCGTTTTCAATCTGGCAGTAGGTTTCATAGTATTCTCCGTCAGGCATTTCCCTACCTGCTTTGAGATAAAACTCATCGGCAGCATATACTATTCTTGTACCGAATTGGTCTTTGAATTTCCCGCCGTATTCGTCAATTATATCAATAACCTCTGCAGCGCTCTCCTTGGTGTATTGAGGCATTGAAAATAAGCCCTCGCGGTGCTTTGTCACACCCACGGGTACGCAGGCTATGCTCTGAAGCGACGGGCAAAGCTCACCTAATTTCTCGAGGGAATAACGAAGCTCCTCGCCGTCATTTATACCGGGGCACAGCACCAGCTGAGTGTTTATTGAAATTCCGTTATCTGCAAGACGGCGAAGAATACTCAGGCTCTCACCAGCATTTTTGTTTTTCATCATTTTCACACGAAGCTCTTTATTCATTGTGTGAACACTGACGTTGACAGGGCTTATGTGCATTTCAATTATCTTTTCAATATCACGCTCGCTGAGGTTTGTCAGTGTGATATAGTTGCCGAAAAGAAATGACAGCCGCGAATCGTCATCCTTGAAATAGATTGACTCACGCAGTCCCTTGGGATTCTGGTCGATGAAACAGAAGATGCAGCCGTTTTTGCAGCGTCTTTCCTTATCCATAAGGTAGGTTTCAAAGCCGAGACCAAGGTCTTCATCCTCACCTTTTTTTATCCACACAGCCTTGGTTTTGCCGTCTCTTTCAAAAACAACACTGATTTTGCTGTCTTTAGTATAAAACTGATAGTCAAGAAAGTCTGTTATTTCATGTCCTGATATTTTAAGAAGCCTGTCCCCTGCCATAACACCTTTTTTATGAGCAGGTGAATTTTTTATAACATCCTTTATTAAAACCGACATAAAACAACTCCTTTCTTTCTCATTATTATCAAAAAACAAAGGTGAAGAACGCTAAACGTTTCTCCACCTCTCAAAAGTTCCAAAGGCTTAGTCTTCGTCCTTAACAACAACCTGCTTACCTTTGTAATAGCCACATTCGCCGCAAACCTTATGGGGTACGGTGTATGCACCGCACTGCTTGCATCTTACAAGTGTGGGAGCGTCAAGCTTCCATACATTTGAACGTCTCTTGTCTCTTCTTGCCTTTGATACTCTTCTCTTTGGTACTGCCATTTTCCAGCGCCTCCTTTTATAAATTCATCTTTAACTTACTTATTCGTCCAAAAGACCTAACAGAACCTCAAAACGGGGATCAATGTCTTTTTTGCATGAGCACGGACCTTCATTTAAGTTTGCACCGCACTTTGAGCAAAGACCCTTGCAATCATCGTCACAGAGGATTTTACTCGGCATAGCAAAATAAATGTCTTCTAAAGTGAGTCTCTCAATATCAAGCTTCATATCTTCAACCATAATATATTCATCGGTTTCATCATTCTGAAGCTCAGTAACGAGAATATGCTCTACGGGAACTTCCATATCAAGTTCAAGCTCCTCAGCACATCTGCTGCAATCAACATCCATACTGAAAGTAGCCATAGCCTTAACCGTAACTATCTCGGCAACATTTTCGATTTTACCCTGAAGTCTGACAGGTGTCGTGAATGGAAACACACCGTCGATTTCCTCTTTGGAAAAGTCAAATTCAAAGTCGAGTGGTATTTCGGTTATACCGCCGTTAAACAGATTTTCAAGCTCAATAAACATATCTCACCTCATATTAACGAATAACATTATATAGTCATACCTTCGATTTGTCAAGAAAAAACTATAAAATACTTTAAAAATTTTTCTTTTTTGTCTCTTACTTGGTCTTAACGCTTATCGCTGAAGAATTATATCCTGTATAGTCCTTATCGTTTACCGTTCTTATTGCTCTTATCTTGAATTTATACTGAGTTTTTTTGTTCAGACCCGTAACGGTAAAGCTGTTTGTTTCTGAGGTGCCCGCGAGGATATAATCGCCGTTTTCCTTTGAGTAGCAGGAAATCTCATAATAGGTTGCTCCGCTGACCTTATTCCATGTCAGAGCAATCTTTGACGCAGTTGCAGAGGTACTTTTAAGTCCCGTGACCTTTGCAGGGTCCGTGCTGAATTTATAAACAGATGAGTAGCTTCCCTGTGCAAGGGTCTTGCCATCCTTAACCACGGCACTCATTATCTTATAGGAATAGGTCTTACCCGCCGTGAGATTATTGAAGGTGTAGCTTCTGGAGCTTGTTTTTGCCACCTGTTCATATTTTTTGCTCACTGAGTTATAACGGTAGATGTAATAATAGTTTGCTCCCACCGCTGCAGGCCAGGAAAGCTTCTGTGTTTTATCCGTTACCGATGACAGAGTTATCTTGCTGACCTTAGAGGGCTTGAGAGTTGCAGTGACAGAAGTCATGCTACCCTTTCGTGTGCCTGTGCCTAACTTAATATATGCCCTGACAGTGAATTTATAGGTTGCTCCCTGACGAAGTCCCGTCAGCTTATATTCGGTACCCTTGACCGTTTTCTGCAGGTTATATTCACCGTCTTCGTATATATAAACATTGTAGCAGTCCGCATTCTTTACTGCATCCCATTTAAGATTGACATATGTAGTCGAAGGCATTGCAGTGAAGCCCGTCACCTTGCCGGGAAGTGTTGTTGCACCAACCTCATCGGAAAGCTCACTTTCTATTGTCTTTTTACCGACTTTATATACCGCACTGATTTTATAATAAGCTACATCACCGTTTTTGCGTGAGCTTACACTGTAAGCACTATCCTTCACTGAAGCTGTTTTTTCATATTTGCTGCCGTTTTTCAGATAGACATTGTAGCTGTCAGCCTCACTTATGCTCTTCCATATGAGCTTATATGAGGTTGCCGTAACACCACTGAGAGTGAATTCCTTCGGCACGCCGTAAGCCGTTGTCACATTGACAGGAGCTGACATTTCCGAGGTGTAAACGGTACCGTCAACTTCACCGTATGCCACTACTGCAAATTTATAATTTGTAGCCATTTTAAGGCTGCTGACCGTAGTTTCATTTTTATCGGACTCTGCTGCTTTCACATAGTCTTTCTTATTACTGTCATAAACATAAATAATATAGCCTGATGCTCTTTCATTTTCTGCCCATCTGAGAGTAATTTCATCATCCTTAACGCTGATGCTTCTGAGCTCTTCAGGTTTTTTGGGTAATGTAACCACACTGAGTTCATCACTGTGACCGCCCGCTATTGTGCTGTGTTCACTCTTTGCCACTGCAGCAATTTTAAATTTATACTGCGTAAACTGGCTTAGACCTGAGAAGGAGCAGGAAAGCCCACTGTATTCACCGTATAATTTATATTCACCGTTTTCAAGGAGATAAAGATAATACTTTGAAGCGCCCTCAGCTTTCTGCCAACTGAGCTTCACCTGATTGTCAGTTATTTCCTGTGCTTTGAAGCCCTCAACGGTTTCAGGCGATGTCATGGCATAGAGTTCCTTGCTATAGTCGGAAACATCTGCACCGCAGACCGCCGCCACCTTATAGACATCCTCCTGACCAGGTTTAAGTGAAGAAACAATATAGCTCGTACCCTTGACGGTGGCAAGCTTCTGCCACTTTCCGTCTCTGAGAATTGCAATATCATATGCTTCAGCACCCTTTACACTGCTCCATGAAAGAGTGTATCCGCTTGTCTTTATGCTTCCGACAGAGAAGTTCAGGGGTGCATTGAGCCTTGTTGAAGGCGTAACCTTCTCGGAATATGCACCGTAAACAGACTTTGAGCCGTTTTTGATATAAGCTCTGACACAGTATGAATCGTATATCAGCTCATCTATACCTATTTCGTAGCTATTATCATTACTGCTTACTTTGGCAAGTTTTGTATATTTTTCACTGTCGTTGCTGTAACCGTAAACCAGATAGCCTTCGCACTTTGCTACCTTTTCCCAGGAAATTTCGGCACCGCCAACAGAATAAACCATAGCTGCACCTTCTACTGCGTAGGGCTTTGTTGCCGTAATAAGACCGCTACTGACAGAACCGGATTTTCCCTTGACAGCCCTTACACTTACAGTGCAAATATCAGCATTGGGAACATTTTTGAAGCTGTATGAGGTCTTTGTGCTTTCAGCAGCAGTAATATTTCCTGATGAATCGCTGTAAGCATAAATATATTTATCAACTGTTTCATCGTTCTTCACTGTGGCCTTGAGTGTTTCTGTATAGGCACTCACCTGAAGAGTACCGGAAGAAAGCGGTGTGTCGGACACAGTGTATTTTACAACATCAACTCTGCCAACGGAATCATAAGCAGTAAGATATACCGTGCCTTTTTTGAGAAACTCCACCTGACTGTCAGATATAACCTTTGCTACAGAAGTGTCTGAGGAAATGAGGGAAAGAGCAGTGTTTGCACCCTTATGATAAGTGGGGCTATATTTACCTACGGCAACAGTAACGGCACTTGTATAGCTTATGAAACTTTCAGGCACATAGCCCTCATAGGTCTCACCGTCTTTTAAAAAGCGCACCTTTACCCAATGGGGATATTTAAGGATATTGATATAATAATCCGAGTCTGTGAAGACCTTTTCAACAACTGTAACTTCCTGACCTGAGGAAAGCTGAATTGCGTTGCCCGCCTTATCTGTCAGCTTGGCATTACCTGTTGAAGGCCCTGTGCGCACATTACTGTTTGCTGTTGTTGATATCTTTGCAAGCTGACCCACAGAGTCCGCATTAGATGCCTTCTGAGTGTCAACATCCTGTGACGGCATATTTTCAAAAACAGGAATTGAGAAAATAAATTTCTCATAAAGTCTGCCCGACTTGGCATAGGCAGTATAGTTTGTATATCCCTGAGAAAGCGCACCAGTCACATTTGACATATACTGATGAAGATAGAGAGAGCCTGTTGCCTTATTGACATTGAACTTCTGCAGATAGCCTGTAAACTGACCCCTTGCAATATAGCCCTCAGCAATATATTTTGCACCGCCCGCAATTGACTTTGCAGGAGTATCCCAAGGTCTGCCGTAAGAGGTTGCAGTGCCGTTTTCTCCGCCGTTTGCCCAGGCAAGACCTCTCGTTATGGCACCCGAGCCGTCGGTTGCACCGATGTTATAAAAATTATAAATACCGGGATAAACTGAGTGAGTACCCGAAACACTTGCGCTGCCGTCTGCACCCACTTCGTTTCTTATTTTGGACGCGAGGTAGCAGGGATTTATATTGTTTTCTCTGCCCGCCTCTAAAATTACTTCACTGTATTTTTCTTCTGTTTCAATAAGCTCACCGTCGGCGTTATAATATGTGATGAACTTATCAGCCATAAAAGTACCTTTTATTATATTTTCAACATCCTCGGCAGTGAAATCTTCGCTGAAGGTAAGCTGCTCAAACTGAAAAATTCCTTCTTCGTTTAGGAAGTTTCTCGGGTCCATAAAATATTCAACAGCAAGACGGTTTGCCGTAACGAAGCCTCCGTCTTTATATACAAACTTGTCCTTATCTGCATCATAATGGCCCGGCGCCCTGCTTTTCAGGTTATCGTTTGCCGCACTGTGATCTATAAGGTTTTTAGTGCCGTATTCATTATCTATAACAGTCTTCCAGTCTAATTCCGTTTCAAAGGGGGTGAACACCCACTCGGGATATTTTTCGTGAAGCTCCCTGAGATAAGGCTTATAGCTTTCGGGAAAAGCTGCAATACTGCTTTCAAACTCGTCCTCTGCACCGAGGGCGCACAAACACAGCACTGTGCTCATAACAAGAGTAAGCACCGCCGTAAGTATAAATCTTCTGCTTTTCATAATGTTCACAGTCCTATCTTTTTTATTCAGTCTCTTCCTGTGTCACCGATTTTTTTATAATACCCTCTAATTCTTCTATAGCATCTTCAAGCCTTTGTGCCGACAGAGCTATTCTGTCAGCGTTCTCTTCATCAAGCTGACCCAGAATGTCTTCATGTTCTGCAGAGAAAACTGCTTCCTCCTGTAAGTTTGCCGCAGCCTCCTCAAGCTCGTCAATTCTTCTCATAAGGTCGTAGACTTCCTGTTTATGCTGCTGTCTGAATGCATAATATTCATTGTGAAGCATAGCAATATACTCCATAACATCCTTTGTGTTAAAACCGAAAAGAGCTTTTCTGAAATTACCTTTGTTTTCCATTTATGTCATTCCTTCATTCTGTTATCAAATTATTCCATACTAATTCTATCAAAAAAACCTTAAAATTGCAACCATATTGAAAAATTAAGTCATAATGTGTATAATTTCATTGAGGTGAAAATAATGTTTCAGATTCCCGATTATGCCCTGAAGGTTATAAACACACTTGAAGAGGCAGGCTTTGAAGCCTATATTGTAGGTGGCTGTGTCAGAGATATGCTTATGGGCAAGGATATACATGATATAGACATAACAACCAATGCCACGCCCGAAGAAACCAAGAAGGCTTTTTCACTTTTCCGTACTGTTGACACTGGCATAAAACATGGCACTGTCACTGTAATAATTGATCACTGTCCCGTGGAAGTAACCACATACCGTATTGATCAGGGCTACTCCGACGGCAGACATCCTGACAGTGTGTCATTCACAAGAAGCCTCAGAGAAGACCTTGCAAGGCGTGATTTCACAGTCAACGCAATAGCATATAACCCGAAAACCGGCATTGTTGACCCCTTTGACGGCGAATACGATATCAGAAATATGATTATGCGCTGTGTAGGAGATGCCCGTAAACGTTTCACCGAAGACTCTCTTCGTATACTCAGAGGGCTGAGATTTTCATCGGTATTGGGCTTCACTTTAGAAGCTGAGACTATGTACGCCGCAATTGAATGCCGTCATCTGCTGAAAAATGTCAGTGCGGAGAGAATATATGCTGAGCTTTCAAAAATGCTCTGCGGCAAGGATATAAAACGGGTACTGCTCACCTACCCTGAAATTTTTGAAGAAATACTGCCTGAAGTCAAAAGAATGAACGGCTTTGACCAGAGAAATTTTCATCACATTTATGATGTTTGGGCACACACGGCTGCAGTAACAGCGAGTATTGAGCCGATACCTCATCTTCGTTTTGCTGCACTGCTTCACGATTGCGGGAAGCCTGACTGTTTTTCTCTCGACAGTGAGGGCGTGGGGCATTTTTACAAGCACGCCCGAAAAAGCACCGATAAAGCCGAAACTGCTCTGACGAGACTTAAAAGTGATAACTTCACTAAAAACAGAGTAGCTTCACTTATAAAGCTTCACGATACCCCCATTGAGCCTGAAGCTGCCGTTATCAAAAAGAAGCTGAATAAATACGGTGAGGAACTGCTTTTCGACTTGATAAAGCTACAAAGAGCCGATAACATGGGACAGTCACCTGAATTCCGTCACAGACAGGAAACCTACACTCAGATTGAAAATATCGCCCGTGAAATTCTGGAAAGTCAGCAGTGCTTTTCTCTTAAGGATTTAGCCGTGAAAGGTGATGATCTGAGTTCTCTTGGGCTTCGTGGCAGAGATATTGGCACTGCCCTGAAGAAACTTCTCGATGCCGTAATTGAAGGCAAGTCGGAAAACACAAAGGAGTCTCTTTTAGAATATTATCACACTAATGTGAAATCTGTATGAAATGAAAACAGCAGGTCATTACCGATTTGGTAATGACCTGCTTTCACTATATGATTATTCCACAATATAAACCTTTACTCCGTGCTTTTCGGGGGCAGCAATAATTTCTGCAGCATCTTCGCTGTATTTTTCCTCCCACACGTCATAAACCTTGTAGCCTTCTTTTTTAAGGAGATTTACATAACCTAAGTTTGCAATTTTCTTAAGATTCACTGTTGTACCGTTTTGCTTATTGCTTTTATTGAATACACAAACAGCAACCTTTGAGCCTTTGAGAGGCTTGACGAGTACATCAACAAGACCTGTCTTTATTCTTCTGCACTGAACACCCAGGGGGTCCTGATTTATGGAAATCATAGTCTTGTTTGTGAGTATCTGATAGACCTTACTTTCCTTGTCAACGGTACCGTCAGGAAGGATGAACTTTCTGATATCGTTGCCGAGAATAAGAGGTGCATTCATCATACACCACAGAGAGAAATGTGATTTATTCTCTTCGTATGTAAGGTCACCGTTGCCCACCTCAAGCATATCAGGGTCATTCCATGCACCGGGTGCAGAGTATTTATAAAGTCTGACGGTAAACTCATAGAGAGCTAAAACTGATGCCCACTTAGCCTGAATATCGCCTGTTGTTCTCCAGAGGTTACCTGCTTCCATACCCCACTTCCAGGGCTGATTGAAGCCCCACTCACAAATTGAGAATACAATGGGCTTTTCCTCGCAATTATTCTTTTCGGCATACAGCTTTGTTGCGCGCTTGAGTTCTCTGCCCATAAGCTTATACTGAATAGCGGCAGAGTCCATTTTTGAGCCGACGGGATTGCAGAAATCGACTGTATTCACACCCTTATCAAGATAAACTGTCGTCTGCAGTTTGCCCTCCGGAGTAAAATTATGACGGCTCACACAGTAAATGTGATATTCTTCCTTGCCGTTTATCTTGGCCATAAGGAACTTTTCTTTTCTGGAATCCTTGGCAATGTCAATGTGAAGGATGTACTCCCCTGCCTCTTCAGCTTCAACCTCAAGGGAGAAGCTGCCTGCACCGCCGTCAATGCCGTCAATGTACTGCTTGGTTTCAACATTTTCATCCTTGACTATTCGTGCAAGACCTTTAAGCTGAACTTCATCAGAGGTGAAGCGCGCAAAGATTTCTCCGTCCTTTTCCTTTGCAAAAGAAACTGCAATAACTCTAGGTGCAATTGAAGGAATAGGTATATTGTGGCAGAAGTCATATTTGAAATATTCAACGCCCCATGAAGCTACAGTTTCTGCATCAATTCTTTCCTTGCGAAGGCTTGCAGGATAGTCCTCGCAGGTATGTGTGCCGTTTGAGGAATAAATGCCAAGCTTTACGCCTTTGTCGTTAGCATACTGTGAGAGTGCCTTTATACCGCTCGGGAAATTTACCTTATCACACTGAAGCCTGCCGTTCTCATCTCTTTCAGATGCCTGCCAGCAGTCATCTATATTGACATAGGTATAGCCTGCCTCTTTAAGTCCGCTGTTTGCCATAGCATCAATAATTTCTTTAATAAGGCTTTCACTTATTCTGTGACGGAAAAGATTCCAGCTTGACCAGCCCATAGGAGGTGTAAGCGCAACGCCGTTATCGTAGCCTTTAGTTGTCACCTGACTGATTTTTGTTTTGTTTATGAGCTTCTTTGCTTCACATATAGGGCAGAATTTCTTGTCATTTTTGATTTCCATAACTGTTTTCTCCTTGAATTTATATTAAAGCTAAGCTTTTCATAATGAATATAACGGTGAACATACTCGCCATTGAAAATACACTGGTCCACACAACAAGCTGACCTGCAAGCTGCTCATCGCCACCGATTTCACCCACCATAACTGCGCTTGACACGGCTACGGGAGTTGAGAAAAGAGATATAAGTGCCGGGTACTCAACTGAAGAAATGTGGAGAATGCCCACACGGGTACTCAGAAGCACTGCAAAGCCCACACCCACTGCGGGAGCTATAACAAGGCGCATAAAGGTTGCGGTGGCAATCTGCCTTAGAAGACCACGCACTGCGGCAAAGTCAAATCTTGCACCTAAAACTATAAGGGCAAGGGCAGAGGTGCCTTTTGCAATTGTGCTGATTGCCGAATAGAGAAACGGCAAATCTCTCTCTATTGAAAATATAATCTCCATAGACTCATTAAGCGGCATAAACTGTCTTATTAAAACCGTCAGCACACCTATAACCACGCCTATGATGAGAGGGTTTTTAGCTGTCTTTTTAACAGTTTCTTTCACACCTGCATTGTGAGTGTCTTCACTGTAATGTGACAGCAGTATAACTGCAAGAATGTTGAAAAGGGGTATGGATGCAGCCGAAAGTATGCTGGCAAAACCTGCTGCCTCGGCACCGCCTAAGGTTTCTGCAAGAGGTATGCCTATAATAGCATAGTTTGAGCGAAAAGTACACTGAGCAATTACGCCTGTCTGATTTCTGCTTTTTGCCGTCAGCTTTGCAGTGATATAGCCTATAAGACAAAGCACAAGCACTGCTATAAGACAGTAGAGAATTGCAGGCAGATTGACATCGGCAAGAGAGTCGATGTCATAGACATTCTTGAATAAAAGCACAGGCAGGAACACCTTGAAAACCATGGCATTAGCCTTTTTGAAAAAGCCTTCATCGGCAAAACCCACTCTTTTGAGGAAATAACCTATAACGAAAAGTATGAGTATAGGCATTACCGCATTGAAGGAAAACATAAATATATCAGTCAAAATATATGCTCCTTTTCTTAGCCGATAAGAGGCAGAAGTGAATTTATCTTTTCGCTGAGCATTCCCGCAGCATAAAGGTTAGACATATAGCCCGGGTGGCCGTTTATAACAATATCGTTTATATCCATGCGGTATTCAACAGTCATTGCCTCAACTTGTGTGTCTCCTGTTTCAAGGCTGTATCTTTCCACCGCTCTTTCAATGGAGGAATAAAGGCTGTTATTCATGTCACCTAATATGCACAGGATATAAGCATTCTGATTATAGCTTCTCACCGTATGCAGTAAAGACACATATTCGCTTATAAACATCTGCTGCCTCTGATAGCTTTTTGAGCAGTAGGATGCGTCGTTTGTGCCTAAATTTATTACTACTATATCACTTTCAAAATCAGGGAAGTACCAGGGCATTTCTCTGCCGTAGGAAAGAAAGGCGCTTTTATCATAGTATTGCTCAACGGTAGCTTTTTCATTTCTCACACCGTTTGCTGTGAAGCCTGACACTACCCCGTACCCCGAAAAGGCAACAACAGAGTAGTCAGCATTAAGATTTTGCGCCGTGATGTAGGCATAGGTCTTGGTGAAGTTTTCTGTGGAGGTAGAAAAAACACCGTTTATATTTTCTTCGTCAACACCGTAGCCACAAGTAATAGAGTCACCTATAAATTCGATTTTCAGGTCTTTCTGCTTTGTGGGAGTAATCTTCCTGTTGGAAAAAACACCTATTTTACCCACACCGAAAGAAGATTTGTCAGCCTCGGAAAGCTTTATAACTGTAACAACAGTTTCTGTTTTGCTGTTGTCTGCATCAATACGGTAGGCCTTTTCGGCTTCGCTCACAGTTTCATCAATAATAAGCTCACCGTTTTTATATATTGCAAAGCGTGCATGATGGTGAGGCTGCTGATATTCTACCGCATCACCCACTATAATTATTGTTGCATAATCACCCTTAAAGCTAAATTCGATACCGCTGCCCGAATGAGAAAGATATCGCACCTCGTTTTCATAGTAAGTTCTGCCAATAGCTTTGATATTATCCTCTGTAGGGTTATACTGTGTATATTCACTTTCTTTAAACGGCAACACGAACACATACTCCTCTCCGTCCGATGTGATATAGAAATAAAAGCCTACACAAAGTCCTGCAAGCACTAAAGAAAGAAATGTTATTCTCATTGCACGAAAAAATCTTTTCATCTGTAAGCTCCACAAAAAAGTCTGAAATCGGTTTTATTATATAAAATATATCCGTACCTGTCAAGAAATAAAAAATGCAAAACTACTGTAAAAATCCCGTCGTTTGTGTTATTATATTATCACATCAGAAACGAGGTTGATTTTATGAAAAATAAGAACATCCCCTTTGCAGGAATAATCACTGCTCTTCTCGGCATTGTTTTTATGTTTTTCGGCATTTACCGAGGCGAAGCCGACATGGTTTTGGCCAAAGCAATAAGAGTATGTCTGGAGTGTATAGGAATTGGATAAAAATAAAAAGAAAAAATTATACGGCGACGGCTTCCGTCATACTGTCCAGGCTTTGTGGGGAGTTGCAACAAACAGCTTTGTTACGGGCTTTCTGAAAGGAAAAATATACACAGGCAAGCTGAAATACTTATGTGTACCCGGTCTTAACTGTTACTCCTGCCCCGGTGCGTTGGGGTCATGTCCCATAGGCGCACTGCAGGCTGTTTTAGGCTCAGGCGAGCATAAATTTGCCTTTTATGTTGTAGGTTTTCTTATGTTTATAGGAGCCATTTGCGGCAGATTCGTCTGCGGTTGGATGTGTCCCTTCGGTCTTGTGCAGGATTTACTTCATAAAATCCCCTTTTCCAAAAAGATTAAAACCTTCAAGGGAGATAAAATTCTCCGCTATCTCAAATATGTCATTCTCGCCCTGTTTGTTGTGATTCTTCCTATGTTTGCCCTTGACGAATACGGCATGAGTGACCCCTGGTTTTGCAAATATATCTGTCCTGCCGGCACTTTAGAGGGCGGACTCCCCCTTGCGGTACTCAATGAGGGAATCCGTGCTTCAATCGGCTGGCTTTACGCCTACAAGGTTGCCATTCTTGCTGTGCTTATTATAGTTTCAGTTATCATTTACAGACCCTTCTGCAAATACATCTGCCCTCTTGGCGCTATTTACAGTGCTTTCAATAAGATTTCTGTTTTCAAGCTCAGATGTGACGATAGCAAATGTGTCAGCTGCGGCAAATGTGCAAGGGCGTGCAAGATGAATGTTGACCCCACAAAAACGCCCGATAGTGCAGAGTGCATACGCTGCGGAAAATGTGTCAGTGAATGCCCTGTGGATGCACTGAAAATATCAGCTAAAAAATAAAAAAATTTCAAGGCAGAAGATGTTGCGTCTTCTGCCTTTTTCTTATAGAAACTATTTTATTTTGCCACGGGTACTTCCATAACAAGGTCTGTCAGTGGGAAACTGCAGCAAGGATGGATGCAGCCGAATTTATAGTCTGCAAGTCTGCGGTACTCAAGATTTTTCGGCACATATACCTTACCTGAAAGAAGATGCGAATGACAGAATCCGCACTCACCGCTGCGGCAACGTGCAGGCACTGCAATACCGTTTTTCTCAAGGGTCTGCATAACGCTGTCACCGGTCTTGCCTTCAACTGTCCATGTGTTGTCCTGAATAGTTACAGTGATTTTAACTGTTTCGGGCACCTCTGAGGGATAATCCTCCTGAGTGGCAGGATTGTGGAATTCACCGAACATTTCGTGACGGATAAACTTCTTTTCAAGGCCGAGCTTTTCAAGCTCCTTGTCAACGAAGGCGTACATCTGCTGAGGTCCGCAAAGGAAAACTGAGTAAGCCTCATCTTCGGGAGCGTACTTTTTGATAAGCTCTGCAGTGATAAAGCCTTTTTCCGTACCCTTCTTTGCTCTGCCCTTTTCTTCGCTGAGAACGTGGATAACCTTGATTTTATCGCATTTCTTTTCCAGGTCTGCAAGTTCATCCTTAAAGAGAATGCAGTCACTGTTTCTGCTGCCGTAAAGAAGTGTCATTTCGAAGTCTTCGTCACCGTCACAAATAGCATTAGCCATTGAAATAAAAGGTGTGATACCGCTGCCGCCTGCAAGGCAGATAACCTTCTTTGCATCGCGAAGAGGCTGATATTCAAAGTTACCTGCGGGTGCAGAAACCTGAACCTTTGTGCCAACCTCCCATGTATCAAAGATATATTTTGACATAAGTCCGCCCTCAACGAGCTTTATTGTCAGCACATATTTACCCTCAAGTGAATCCTTGGGTGAAGATGAAATTGAATATGCTCTTGTTACGGGCAAACCTTCAATTGTTTCAAAAACTGTCAGGTACTTGCCTGCACCGAAATATGCAAGTGCTGTTGTACCCTTTTCTTCGTCGGGAACAAGTGTGAAGCTCTTGCAGTCCTCTCCTCTTTCCTGAATACTTTCTATCTTAAGATACTGACGCTTAGGATGAAGAGCTTTGGCAAGCACTGCTGCATTATCTGAAAAGTTCGGAAGTTCAGCCTGTGCCACTTCAAACCTTGCCTGACGGTGTGAAAGCATATCCAAAAATTTAGTTGCTTTTAATGATTTGATATCTGCCATGATTATT
>JAZTYQ010000101.1:0-29877 GCA_045637065.1 Acutalibacteraceae bacterium | reverse complement strand
GCAGTTTCGGCAACCTTGCCCTCTTTTCTTGCCTGAATGGCTGAATAAGAAACCTCAGTACTCTGAAGTACATCCTCATAGTAGTCTGAATTAATGAGTGTAACGGCAACACGGTAGAGAAGCCAGAAGATGGCACAGTATGCAAGTCCGCCGCCTATTTTAAGAAAACTGCCTTCAATGGCACCTTCAACTGCAAGGGAGACCATACCGCTGATGGGGAAAAGTCTTGCAAAGGTGCTGCCCAAAGCCGTAACAAGATTTGAAACTGTTATACCGCCGTTGTTATGTGCAATCAGAAGTATAGCTCCGCCGAAAAGCGCCGCAACAGTGAAGAAGCCGCTCTTTAAAAGGCTTCTTGTTTTATCGTCCGATGATGTCAGAGAGTAGAAAACCATGGCTGTCATCTGCGAGAGAAAAACCGTCACGCCGTAGCCGATGAGAATAAAAATCAGTGCAGAAAAGCCCACACCGTAGGTTTCGCTGACAAGGGAATATTGAAATAAAATAAAGTAGCCTATGATAAGGCTTCTGCCAAGCTGTTGGAAAAGACCGAAGGATAGAATTTTGCTCTGCCTCATAGGGGCGGTGAATATGAGATTCACATCCGCCATTGAGAACATAGAAGCACCGTTATAAAAGCCGTTTTTACTCACAAGAATAAAAATCACACTGTAAAGCACCGTCACAATAGCGTAAAGCTCTTCTATATCACGAAGAGAGTGAATATTCTGTGCCGCATCGGTGCCGGAAAAGGCTGAAACTCCCATAAGTCCGAGGAGAATTATCAGGCTGATGAGCTTAGACGGTGTTTTGAAAACGGAGACGATGCTGTTTTTCAGCCTGCAGGCAAGAAGGTAAATCAGTGCCTTCACTTGGCATCACCGCTTTCAGTTATATTGAAAAACAGCTCCTCAAGACTGCCGGTGTCTTCGGTTATGGTTTTCTTTGCCTGTACTCTGCCGCCGACCATAATATAAGCTGTATCCCAGTAGTCTTCAACACTGTCAATCATATGAGTGGTTATGAGAACGCTTGCACCGCAGGCCTTGAGTTCGAGAAAAATCTCCTTGAGCTGTTTGATAGCGTGGGGGTCAAGACCCACCATAGGGTCATCAAAAATTACGATTTCGGGCTTGTGCACCAATGCACAGCAGATAGAGAGCTTCTGCTGCATACCCTTTGAAAGCTCTTTGCCCAGCTTATTTTTTTTGTCAAGAAGCTCAAAGCGTGAAAGCAGCTCATCGCCGTAGCCGTCATCGGCCATTTTGTAGGCTCTGAGAATAAACTGCAGGTGTTCGCCCACCGTCAGCATATCATAAACTGCGGGCATTTCGGGAATGTATCCCAGAATTTTTTTAGCCTCGAGAGTTTTGTTTCCGATATCTGAAAAGGTGATTTCGCCCTTGAAGCGCAGCAGGCCTGCTATGCACTTGATTATTGTGCTTTTGCCTGCACCGTTGGGGCCGAGAAGAACTGCAATTTCGCCCTTGTCAATCTGAAAGCTTACATCATCGTTGGCAAGTACCTTGCCATATTTTTTAGTAACATTTTTAACTTTTAACATTTATCTGTCACCTCTTTGGTCACATTTTAGCATATTTTCTGCCTTTTGAACAGTGTAAAATAAAAAATATATATGCAAAAACATTGAAAATCGGGAGATATTGTGATATTATTAAAAGGATGTGATATGCATAAATTTATTAAAACTATAAGGAGAAAAAGAAAATGAGAGTTATAATAAAAGACAATCCCATAGAAATTTCACACGAGGCAGCCGACATAATCATAAAGCAGGTCAATAATTACCACGGCAGTGTACTTGGCTTTGCAACAGGAGCTTCACCCGTTGAAACATATAAGAGAATTATCGAAAGATATGAAAAAGGCGAGGTCAGCCTTAAATACATAACAACCTTTAACCTTGATGAATATGTAGGTCTTGCAAGAGAGAATGTCAACAGCTACTTCTACTTTATGAAGGATAATCTTTTCGGCAAGACAGATGTTGATTTTGAAAGAGTTAACTTCCTTTCAGGTGAAGCAACAGACCTTGAGGCAGAGTGCGAAAGATATTACAACCGCATCCGTGAGTGCGGCGGCATCGACATTCAGCTTCTCGGCATCGGCACAAACGGTCACATCGGTTTTAATGAACCCGGTGATAAATTTGCTGACACTCCCTTTGCCGTTAAACTCACACAGAGTACTATCGATTCAAATAAAAAATACTTCGAGGCAGTTGGTGACACAATGCCCGAATACGCCCTGACAATGGGCATCGGCGACATTATGCGTGCAAGAAAAATCGTGCTTATCGCAACAGGAGAAAGCAAGGCTGAAGCAGTTAAGAAGCTCGTTGAAGGTGAGGTTTCACCTTCTTGTCCCGCAACAATTCTGCAGATGCACGCAGATGTAACAGTATTCCTTGACAAAGCAGCAGCTTCACTTTTAGGAGAGAAAAAATGAGTTTAGGCGCAGCTGAAAAAATCAAAGTCAGCCCGAAAATTAAAAGCATAAGCGTTACCGAAGAGAAAAAGCTGCTTATCAAGTGGTCAAAGGTGCCTAATGCAGAAAAATATGCTGTTAAAAGAGCCACTGACCCTGCAGGTGAATTTGAGCATCTGACCTGGGTGAAAAAGTGCGAATTTACAGACGAAACTGCAGAGGAAAACACTGTTTATTGGTACAGAATAACTGCATGGAAAAAGCTTGAAGGCAAAAAGACCTCAACTAAATCAAGCGGTATAAAGGCGGCAGTTATATCCGATATTGCGGCACCGGAAAAGGCGGGGGCAAAGGCAGAGACCAAAAAAACGGCAATCACCCTTAAATGGCAGAAAGCCCCGAGTACAGACGGCTGTGTTATCGGCAGAAGAAATGATTTCTTTTCGCAGATTGTGCCCGTTGGCAAGGTGGAAGGCACATCCTTCACAGATGAGGGCATCGTCACAGGTCAGCCCTATCACTATTCACTGCAGTATTATAAAAATGAGGGTGAGAAAACTCTTTACGGCAACTTCTCTCAGGAGGTTCACTGCATACATCTCGATTGCGGCAGGGTACTGTCAGCGAAGGCTCTTCACGGCAAGAGAAGTGAAATTTATCTGCGTCTTGTTGCAGGTGCAGAGGGCTATATCATTGAGCGAAGCGAAAGCAAAGACGGTGACTTCACCGAGGTGGGCAGAACTAAGGACGGACTTGACCTGAGATTTTACGATAAGCTTCCAAAGGCCTTCAAAACATATTACTATCGCAGTATAGCCTTTAAAAAAGTGGGTGACACCGAGTTCAGAAGCACCCCCTCAAAAGTAGTCAGCATTAAAAGTAAAATATGAGGCTGTAATAAAATTCCCTGAAAATATTGACTATTCAGCAAAAATAAGTTAATATATTAACGATAAATAAATGACGGAGGTAGGAAATATGGATAACAATAAAGTTGAAAACGAACTCATACACGAGGATCATCCCAAGCTTTATGAGCTTTTCGCTCAGTATTTCATCGAGATTTTTGAATTTTTGAAATACATTTTCCACGATGTGTTCCTTGGTCTTGACCCCTGATGAATGAATTGCGGAAGTCGCGGCAGTGCTGCGGCTTTCTTTTTTTGCCTTTTTCTGCCTTTACAGTATATATTTATTATATATTATTTAATATTTTTTTGCTCATTACCATTGAAAGAATTTTAAGATTGTAGTATAATAACAGTTAACTATTTTTTGATTTAAGAGGTGAGTGTCGTGAGCAATACTGCATTTGATTGGTTCAAGCTTGATAATGCCGCTAAAATATTCCCGGGACAAAATTCAAGCACATGGTCAAACGTTTTCAGAATAGGCGCTCAGCTTAAAGAGGAAATTGACCCTGAGATACTCAACAAAGCTATTGAGGCAACTCTGAGAAGAATACCTACCTTTAATGTAAAAATAAAATCAGGCCTTTTCTGGCACTATTTCAAGAAAAACCCCAATACCCTTGAATGTAAGCCTGATGTAAAGAATTACTGTTACCGTGTGAAATTCAAAGAGGATAAGGGCTTTCTGCTTCGTGTCTTCTATAAAGGCAAAAGAATAAACCTCGATATTTATCACGCCCTTAGTGACGGCTACGGCGGTACGGTTTTTCTTTCAACTCTCATAGGTGAATATCTCAGGCTCAAGGGTCAGAGCATTTCATATAACAATTTTGTTCTCAACACACAGGAGGAGCCGAAACTCAGTGAGGTTGAGGATTCATACGACCGTTATGCAACTTCAAAGGCACCCTATGACAGAAAAGACAAATGGGTTTATCACGCTGTGGGTACCAAGCTCGGCCGCCATATGTGCAATTACACTATGGGTATTATGTCTTACGCTCAGGTGCGTGATGTTGCAAAGAAATACGGCGTTACGGTTACGGAGCTTTTTGCGGCAATTCTCATATATGTCCACTATAAAAAGCAGCTCAGGGAAAATAAAAAGCAGCGTGAAATATGCGCCCAGATTCCCGTCAATCTCAGAAAAGCCTTCCCAAGTGAAACTCTTCGCAACTTCGTGCTTTGCCTTCGTGTCAAAATAGACCCCAACTTAGGTGAATATACCTTTGAGGAAATTCTCAGAAGCGTGTCACTTCAATTGAAATTGGTCAATGACCCTAAGCTTCTCAATTCACTTATGACACAGAATCTCAAGCTTGAAAGAAACCCCGTCACAAAATATCTGCCTCTTGCGGTGAAGGACTTAGGTGTTTCCGTTGCATTTTTGCTTACGGGTGAGCAGACAACCTCAACTCTGATTTCAAATCTCGGCGGAATTAATCTTCCTGAGGAGGTCAGGGAGCATGTGGATTACTACTATCTTTTCACCGGACCGGGCAAACTCAACGGCGGGAGATGCGGTGTTGCTACGGTAGGGGATAATCTTGTTTTCACCTTTTCCAACTGCTATGAGGAAAGCGATATCGAAAGAGATTTTTATACTACCCTTGTTAAAATGGGTATACATGTCAAAATAGAAAGCAATAAAGATTGATAATCGGAGGAAAGAAAATGTCATATTGTGTCAATTGCGGTGTAGAGTTGGATGACAGCACAAAAAAGTGCGCTCTTTGTGATACACCTGTTATAAATCCCAATAAGGATAACAGTCAGGGCAGTGAAAGCGAATCTCCTTTCGGGCAGACTATGCACATCCCCAAGCAGGTTAAAAAACGTTTTGTGGCTCTTGTGGTTTCACTTGTTATGCTCATTCCCTGCATAGTGTGTTTTCTTGTCAATGCCTTTGTTTTCACAGGCAGCTTCTGGTCGGTTTATGTTGTGGCAACGAGCTTTCTTCTGTGGATACTTTTCGTCTTGCCCTTCTTTATCAAAAACTATCGTGCTTATTTTATGTGGGCGTTTGATACCCTTGCGGTGAGCTTTTATGTCTATGTGTTTTATGTTATGGGCAAGGGTCTTGACAAATGGTACACCAACTGTGCACTTCCCATAATTCTCGTCAACGCATTTTTAGTTCTGACTTATCTAATATGGGTCAGATATAAAAAGAGAAATTCCATACTCAAGGCTCTTGTTATATTTGCAGAATTTGCCGTTACAGCCTTTGTTTCGGGGCTGCTTCTGAGTGTAGGTACCTCATGGCCCTATGTGGCAGAAATCGGCTTTACGCTGGCACTGTGCATATTGGCCGTTGTGGGCTTCCTCACTTATTGCTACTTCAGCAAATCAATGAGAAAATGGTTATCGGAAAGATTGTTTACTTAAAATGGATAAATATCAGGTATTAGAAAAGTATTTCGGCTACAGTGAATTCCGTAAGGGTCAGGCTGAAATTATAGATGCTATCACATCGGGCAGAGACGCGGTGGGTATTATGCCTACGGGAGGCGGAAAAAGCATATGCTTTCAGGTGCCTGCACTTATGTTCAGTGGTGTATCCCTTATAATTTCGCCCCTGATTTCTCTTATGAAAGACCAGGTCAATGCCCTTAAAGCATACGGTGTTAATGCGGCATATTTCAACTCAACCCTTGGTGAAGCTCAGATGAAAAAGCAGAGCGATAAGGTCATTCAGGGCATATGCAAAATGATTTATGTTGCCCCTGAAAGACTGTCCTCACCGTCATTCAGAGAGCTTTGCTCAAAAATTGAAATTTCCATGGTCTGCATTGACGAGGCGCACTGCGTTTCTCAGTGGGGTCAGGATTTCAGAACCAGCTATCTTGACATAAAAACCTTTATCGGTAATCTGCCGAAGAGGCCTGTTGTTGCTGCATTTACGGCAACGGCAACAAAGATAGTCCGTGAGGACATAACAGAGCTTCTCGGTCTTATAAATCCCACACAGACCGTAACGGGCTTTGCAAGGGATAACCTCTATTTTGAGGTGGTGAGAACTGCTGATAAATATATTGCTCTCAAGCGTTATCTCGACCTTTATTCCTCACAGAGCGGTATTGTCTACTGTGCTACCAAAAAGGCGGTTGATGAGGTTTATTCAAGGCTCAGTGATGAAGGGTTCTCGGTTACAAGGTACCACGCAGGGCTGTCAAAGGCGGAAAGAACAGACAATCAGAATAAGTTTATCTATGACGAAAAGCAGATAGTCATTGCTACAAATGCCTTCGGTATGGGTATAGATAAATCAAATGTTTCCTTCGTTATACACTATCATATGCCCGGCGATATAGAAAGCTATTATCAGGAGGCGGGCAGAGCAGGCAGAGACGGCAGTGATGCCAACTGCGTTATTCTCTATTCACCTCAGGATGTGAGAATACAGAAATATTTTATCGAAAACAGCGAATATAAGGGTGATCTCACCTTCAAGCAGAAGCTTCAGCTTAAAAATCTCAGAAGTGAAAAGCTTGAAAAAATGGTCTACTACTGTGAAAACGATGTGTGCCTTCGCAACTATATTCTTCGTTACTTTGACGAAAATCCCACCTCCAAGTGCGGCAACTGCTCAAACTGCAGGGGTGTGACACAGACTATTGATGTTACTGTACCGGCACAGATGATATTTTCCTGCATCAAGCGTGTTGAGGAAAAAGAGAGCTTTCAGGTTGTTGCTGATATACTCAAGGGTGACGAAACCTCTTACATAAAAGAGAAGGGCTACGATAAACTCACCACCTACGCTATAATGGCAGACAGTGCCAAAAGCGAAATTATAAAGCATATGGAATATTTCATTGAACATTCCTTTATAAGCAGAGACGAAAAGGGCAACCTCTATCTTGAAAAGAAAACCCGTGAGGTGCTTTTCAAGGGCAAGAAGGTCAGAAAGATAATTGAAAAGCAGGCAATAAAGCAGGCGGCGGACATTATGGGTACGGATATGAAGCTTCTTGTGAAGCTCAAGCTCATAAGAAAGATAGTTGCACGCTCGGCCGGTATGCCCGACTTCGTTATATTTACAGATAAAACCCTTGAGGCTATGGCAAGGTACAAGCCCAAGAATGTTAAAGAATTGCTGAAGCTGCCCGGCATAACAATGGCTAAGGCAGAAAAATACGGCAAGCATTTCATAGATGCAATCAGAAAAAATTTAAGCGAAAATCAGTAATTAATTTTCAAGGAAAGGATGATTTATATGAAGCGTAAGCAATGGTTTGTTTTACCCTCTGATAAAGAGCTTACGGCAGATATTGCCGAGCAATATGATATTGAGCCTTTCCTTGCCCATCTTCTTGTGTCAAGAGGCATAACCGATGAATATGAGGTGGAGGATTTCTGCTTCGGTACGGGTATGCTTTCAGACCCCTTCGAGCTTCGCGATATGGATAAGGCTGTGGAGAGAATTAATCTGGCACTGGAAAAAGGCGAAAAAATAGCGGTTTACGGTGACTATGATGCCGACGGTGTTACGGCAACGGCTCTGCTGACACTCTATTTCAAATCCCTCGGTGTGAAGGTCAGAACCTATATTCCCCACAGAAATGCAGAGGGGTACGGTCTTAATATGAAGGCAATAAAAAGCCTCTGTGAAGAGGGGATACAGCTTATTATCACCGTTGACAACGGCATCTCAGCCTTTAATGAGGCGGATTACATAAAAGAGCTTGGAATGGATTTAGTTATAACTGACCACCATAAGGCAGGGGAGATTATTCCCGAGGCGGTGGCAGTTGTCAATCCTCACAGACACGACTGCTTCAGCTCCTATAAGGATTTTTGCGGGGTAGGTGTTGCCTTCAAGCTCATATGCGCTCTTAATGAGGGCGATGACGAGGAAATGCTCTCACGCTACGCCGATATTGTTACGGTGGGTACCATAGGCGATGTTATGAATCTCACCGGTGAAAACAGAAAAATTGTCAGTGCCGGACTTGACCTGATAAACGAAGGCAGCAACCCGGGTATTCAGGCACTCAGGGAAGTAAGCTCAATGAACGGCAAAACTCTCAGCAGCACCTCCGTGGCATTTTCAATTGTGCCGAGAATAAATGCCATAGGCAGAATGTCTCACGCAGACAAGGCACTGAAATTACTTCTTTGTGAAGATTATGAAGATGCTCTTGCTCTTGCAAGGGAAATTGACCTGAGCAACGCTTCAAGACAGGAAAAAGAGCGTGAAATCATTTCCGAGGTGCAAAAGCAGATAGAAGCAAATCCCGAAATGCTCAATGGGCGTCTGCTGATTTTCAGCGGTGAAAACTGGCATGGCGGCGTTATAGGCATTGTTGCCGCAAGACTTGTGGGTGCCTACGGCAAGCCCTGTATGGTTATAACCGATGACGGCAAAGAAGCCAAGGGCAGTGCAAGAAGCATAGAAGGATTCTCGCTTTATGATGCGGTAAATTCTGCAGCTCCTCTTTTAGAGCATTACGGCGGCCATGTTCTTGCAGCAGGCTTCGGAATGAAAAGTGAAAATCTCAGCGCCTTTAAAGAGGCTATGTATGAGTATGCAAAGAGTGTTGAAATGCCTTTTGCAAAAAATGTTATCGATTGCCGTTTAAGACCTGAGGTTGTGAATGCAGACATACTGCCCCTCATAGCTTCTCTTGAACCCTTCGGTCAGGGCAACCCGCAGCCTCTTTTCGGACTTTTCGGTATGGAGATAGCTTCGGTGCAGGCAATAGGCGGCGGTAAGCATTTAAGGCTCAGCGCAAAGAAAAACGGCAGCACCCTTTCGGCGGTATTCTTCGGTGAAACAGTTGAGAGCTTTCCATATAAGCCGGGGGATAAGGTTGACCTTGCCGTTAAGCTTGAAAGAAACGAATATATGTCACAGGTGAAGGTTGGCATATACATTAAGGATATAAGAATGTCAGGTACCGATGACCTGAGATATTTAAAGAGTGTCAGACTTTATGAAAAGCTTATGCGTAAAGAGGTGCTGACGAAAAAACAGGCAGAATATCTTCAGATAACAAGGCAGGAGGTTGCCGAGGTTTACCGCTACATAAAGAAAAACGGCGGATATACAGGTGATTTTGATGTGCTTTGCTACCGTCTGGGTGATGACGGGACAGCAGCCTGCAAGATACTTCTTGCCATAGACATACTTGAAGAATTGGGAATATTTAAAAAAGACAAAGACTGTGTCAGCCTTGCAGACACCGAAAAGAAGGTAAATCTTGAAAATTCGGCACTGCTCTCATATGTCAAAAGTCTTGTAAGGGAATAAAACGGAAAGGGGAGGACACTATGTGTGAAGATTATGAAGCTCAGTTTCATTCACTTATTGACAAGGTGAAGGATAACTTTTCAGCAGATGATTTAGTAAGAATAGATAAGGCTTTCAGAATAGCGGACGATGCCCATCAGGGTCAGAAACGCAGAAGCGGTGAGCCTTACATTATTCATCCCGTGGCAGTTGCAACAATTCTTGCTGATATGGGTATGGATGCCGATTCGGTATGTGCTGCACTGCTTCACGATGTTGTTGAGGATACACCCACAACGGCAGAGGAAATCAGAAATATTTTCGGCGAGGATGTGGAGCATCTCGTTGACGGCGTAACAAAGCTCGGTCAGATTCCTCTTTCAGCAAGCAAGGAAGAGGAGCAAAGTGAAAATATAAGAAAAATGTTCCTTGCTATGTCAAGGGATATCAGAGTTGTCATCATCAAGCTTGCCGACAGAGTGCATAATATGCGCACTCTCAGGTTTATGCCTGAGGAAAAGCAGAGATATAAGGCAAGAGAAACTCTTGAAATTTATGCGCCTCTTGCTCACCGTCTCGGTATACGTGCCTTTAAAGAAGAGCTTGAGGACCTTGCCATAAGCTTCCTTGATCCTGTTGCATATAAGGAAATCGGCACAACTCTTGAAACTCAGGTGGAATCAAGACAGCACTTCCTTGATTCAATCAAGGAAAAGATTTCCGAGAGAGTTAAGCAGGAAGTACCCAATGTTCACATTGCAGGCAGAATCAAGAGTGTTCACGGAATTTACCGTAAGACATATATGCAAAACCGTACCATTGATGAAATTTATGATATTTATGCCGTACGCCTTATAGTTGATTCTGTTTATGAATGTTACTGCTGCCTTGGTATAATCCACGATATGTTCAATCCTATTCCGGGCAGATTCAAAGACTATATTTCAACTCCTAAGCCTAATATGTATCAGTCACTTCATACCACCGTTATCGGCAAAGAGGGTATCCCCTTTGAAGTGCAGATTAGAACATGGGAAATGCACCACACGGCAGAGTACGGTATTGCGGCACACTGGAAATATAAGCAGGGTGTTACGGGTAAGGTCAAGTTTGAAGAGAAGCTCTCATGGATAAGACAGCTCCTTGAAACACAGCAGGACAGTGACGATGTTGAGGATATCGTCAAGACCATAAAAACAGACTTTATTCCTGAAGAGGTGTTTGCATTCACTCCCAAGGGCGATGTTATTTCACTGCCTATGGGTTCATGTGTTATTGACTTTGCCTATGCAATTCACTCGGCTGTAGGCAATAAAATGATTGGTGCCAAGGTTGACGGCAGAATATGTACCCTTGACAGAAAGGTCAACAACGGTGAGATTATCGAAATTCTTACCACATCTCAGCAGGGCAAGGGACCTAGCCGTGACTGGCTTAAAATTGCCAAGACTGCTTCGGCAAGAAGTAAAATCAAAAGCTGGTTCAAAAAAGAAAAGCGCGAAGAAAACATCATCGAAGGCAGAAACGAAGTTGAAAGAGAATTCAAGCGTAACAACATAAGTCTGCCCGAAAAGCAGATGAATGAATTTCTGCTTAAAATAGCTGAGAGACAGCACTGCAAGGATGTTGATGAATTCCTTGCTGCCATTGGCTACGGCGGTCTGAGCCTTAACAAGATAATGCCCAGAATAAAGGATGAATACAGCAAGCTTGTTAAAGAAAATCAGCCTGAAACAGCGGCGGATATCCCACTTCAGACACAGCCTAAAAAGGTACACAAGAGCGCTGAGGGCATTATAATCGAAGGTATTGACAACTGTCTTGTGAAGTTTTCACGATGTTGTGACCCTCTTCCCGGTGACGATATCATCGGTTTTATCACAAGAGGACACGGTGTTTCCATACACACAAAAAAATGCGTGAATGTGCCTAAGGATATTTCAAAGGCGGCAGAGCCTGAAAGATGGATTAACGCCTATTGGGACAACAAGGTGCAGAATTCCTACAGAGTTACACTTGCCGTAACCTGTATGAACAGAGTGGGTATGCTTGCCGACACCTCAGCAGTAATTGCGAATATGCATGTTATGATCCACTCGATTTTTACCAAAGACAGTAACGACGGCAGAAGCACTGTTTATATGACCATAACAGTCAACGGTGCAGAGCATCTCAAGAGCGTATGTGAAAAACTCAAGAAGGTCAAGGGTGTACTGTCTACTGAGCGTTCAGGCTTATAATATAACTACGCGTTTTGGTTGCTTTTCTGTGGCAGGAAAAGTAACGCCTGTCCGACAAGGACAATATAACAAAGAAACAAGGATAATTTTATGAAAGCAGTTATACAAAGAGTAACAAGAGCAAAGGTTACCGTGGAGGGTGAAATTACAGGCGAAATCGGCAAAGGCTTTCTCGTGCTTCTTGGAGTGCAGGAGGGTGACACCGAGGATGATATGAAGCTTCTTGCCAAAAAGACGGCAGGCATCAGAATATTTACCGACGAAAACGATAAGATGAATCTTTCTCTTGATCAGATTGAGGGTGAGGTGCTTGTTGTGTCGCAGTTCACCCTTTGTGCAGACACCTCCCACGGCAGAAGACCCAGTTTTATTTCATCGGCAAAGCCTGACATTGCCAATGACCTTTATGAAAAGTACTGCGCTGAGCTTCGCGCACTCGGAGTAAAAAAGGTGGCAACGGGCATTTTTGCAGCTGATATGCAGGTTGAGCTTATTAACGACGGCCCCGTAACAATAATAATGGACACAAATGAATGGAAAAAACATTAAAGGAGTGGTTTTATGGCTCTTAAAGTTACAGAAATAACCTTCCCCGACTTTACTGCAAACTGTTATCTTGTTGTTGACGAAGACACAAATGAGGCTTTTCTCATTGATCCGGGTGCATATGGCATCAGGCAGAGTGAATATATTAAGTCACAGGGAGTAAATCTCAGATATATTCTTCTCACTCACGGTCACTATGACCATATTCTCGGTGTAAAGCAGTTTAAGGAGGATTTCTCAGCAAAGGTTGTTATTCATCCCGATGATGAGGGTTGTCTTCACAGCTCGCTTAAAAGTCTTGCAATCATTCATAGACTCAAAGTGTGTGAAACAGATGCAGATATACTTGTTACAGACGGCGGAAAGCTTCCCTTCGGTGACACTGAAATTGAGGTTGTGCACACACCCGGTCACACAAAGGGAAGTGTGTGCTACAAACTCGGTGATATGCTCTTTACGGGTGATACTCTGTTCAGGGACAATATAGGAAGATGTGATTTGCCGGGAGGCTCTTTAAAAGTTATGCTTGAGTCACTGCAGAAACTCAAGTCACTTCAGGGTGACTATAAGGTTTATTCAGGTCATGGTAAGCCTACAACCTTAGAATACGAAAGAAGAAATAATCCTTATATGTGAGGAATATAAAATGCAGCTTATAAATAAAAATAACTCATATCACTATGAGATGGAAAATCTTATAAGAGTTTTTCTTCCTGATATAAAAATAATCAGAAGTGAGCAAATCACGGCAGGTGAGGACTATTGTCTGCTCGTTCTTGAGGGTGAAAAAATAGACATAAGCCTTTGCTTTGATGGTAGGACTTATGAAAAAAGTGAGAGCTTCAGCTTTAAGAATAAGGTCTTTTCAGAGAGTGATGACAGCTTCTTTGAAAGAAAAATGGCAGTTATGCTTTTTGACCTGCTTCGTGAAATCACCGGCTACACACCACCTTGGGGAATACTCACGGGTGTGCGCCCTGCAAAGCTTATGACAAAGCTTTCTGAAAAACAGGGCAGAGAAGCTGCCACAGCCTACTTTATAAACGAGCTTAAGGTAAGCGAGGAAAAAACTGCCCTTGCCCTTATGGTGTCGCAGAATGAAACGCCTATAATCGAGGGCTCGTCGCCCGATTCATTTTCACTTTATGTGTCGGTGCCGTTTTGTCCCACGCGCTGCTCATATTGCTCATTTATATCCCACTCAAACGAAAGCGCAAAGAAGCTTATCCCGCAGTATGTTGAAAAGCTCTGCGAGGAGATAAGATATACTGCCGAAATAGCAAGGCAGCAGTGTCTGAAACTTGAAAGCATATATATCGGCGGCGGGACCCCTACGGTGCTGACTGCACAGCAGCTTAAAAAAGTAACGGATGAAATTTCAGCTTGCTTCGACCTGTCGGATATCAGAGAATACACAATTGAGGCGGGGCGTCCCGACAGTATCACCGAGGAAAAATTCACTGTTATGAAAAACTGCGGCTGCACAAGAATAAGCATAAATCCCCAGACTTTCAGTGACAGTGTGCTTAAAGAAATCGGCAGAAACCACACAAGTGCCGAAACACTTTCAGCCTTCGCTATGGCAAGAGAAAAGGGCTTTGACAATATCAATATGGACCTTATTGCAGGCCTGCCTACAGACACTCTTGAAAGCTTCGAGGCAACTCTTGACAAGGCTGTCGCACTTTCTCCCGAAAATATAACGGTGCATACTCTTGCCCTGAAACGCTCAAGCATAATAGTCACCGAGGGAAAGAAAACAAATTCGCCTCACCTGACCAGAGATATGCTCACCATGGTGCAGGAAAAGCTGACAACAGCAGGCTATGAGCCTTATTATATGTACCGTCAGAGTAAAAGCCTCGGAAACCTTGAAAATGTAGGATGGGCAAGGAAAGGCTATGAGGGCATATATAATGTATATATGATGGAGGAATGCCATACAATCTTATCTGTCGGTGCAGGTGCCGTCATAAAGCTGAAAGCTCCTCACGGCAATGAAATAGAAAGAATTTACAATTATAAATACCCTTATGAATATATAGGAAATTTTGAGGAAATTATATCAAGAAAGAAGTATATAGGGGAGTTTTATGAGAAATTTCCCATCTGATAATTTACCGCTTTGAAAGGGTGAGTGAAATGGCTCTTTATAGTGTTTCGGATATTAACGAAGGCATCCGTCAGGATAAAGAAAGTTTCATAGCAAAGTGTGAAAACGCATATAAAAATCAGCTTATAGCCATAACCGATGAAATCTGCAAAAAAGGCGGAAGACAGCTCATAATGCTTGCAGGGCCGTCATCATCGGGCAAAACTACAACGGCAAGGCTTCTCAAGGAAGACTGTGAGATAAAAGGCCGTCACGCTTCGGTTATATCTCTTGACGATTTTTACCGTAATCAGGATGTGTCCTTTTATTTTGAAGACGGCACCATTGACTATGAAACAGTTAAGGCACTGGATACTGACCTTATAGAAAAGTGCCTTAAAGCACTGCTTAAAGAGGGTAGGGCAGATATACCTCATTTCTCATTCACAAGCAAAATGCGTGAGGGCTATAACACGCTCACAGTGGCAGAAGACGAGATAATCATAGTTGAGGGCTTGCATGCTCTTCATCCTATGATAACGGACTGTCTTGAGGGAGAAAACATAAAAAAGCTCTATGTGAGCGTTTCCTCAAGAGTTACAGAAAACGGCAGGGTACTGCTGACAAAGAGAGATATGCGCTTTATAAGAAGGCTTATACGCGACTATCATTTCAGAGACAGCAGTGTAGAATATACCTATTATCTCTGGAAGGGTGTGAGAATGGGTGAGGACAGATATCTTTTCCCTCACAGCCACAGAGCAGACGTGAGAATTGACTCAATACACCCTTACGAAGTGTGCATTTTTAAAGATATTGCAATGAAACTACTTGACCACGTGGGTGAAGATAGTATATACTATCCTTCGGCTTGCGAGCTGAAAGATAAGCTGGGGAAATTTATTTCGCTTTCCGAGACGGACGTACCCGGGCAATCACTTCTTAAAGAATTTATAGGATAAGGAGACAGAAATATGGCTGAAAGAAAAAAACAAAGCCTCCTCACAGGTGCAGGCGTTTTAGCTATTGCAACTGTTATAGTCAAGCTTATACGTGCGGTTTATAAAATACCGCTTACAAACCTTCTCACTCCCGAAGGTTACGGATATTTCACCGGCGCCTATGCAATATATAACCCTCTTTATGCAATTTCCATGGCAGGTCTGCCTGTTGCAGTGTCAAAGATGGTGTCGCAAAATGTTGAATTCGGCAGAATAAAGGATGCTCAGCGCATCTTCCACGTGGCACAGAAGCTCTTTTTTATAGTGGGTCTTACGGGTACTGTTATACTTATGTGTATAGCCTATCCCTATTCGGTTATGGTTAAGTCACCTATGAACTACGTCAGTGTACTCGTAGTTGCACCCTGCGTGCTTTTCTGCTGTATGATGTCTTCATTCAGAGGCTATTATGAGGGACTTAAGAATATGACCCCTACAGGTGTATCTCAGGTTATAGAGGCAGGCGTCAAGCTTGTTTTCGGTCTGAGCGCAACCTATATCTGCTTTAACCGTTGGCTTTCTACATATCACAAAGAAGCAGTTGACGGTGTGGCAACGGTTTTCGGTCAGCAGGTGGGCAGTGAGGCAGAGGCACTTGCTGTTATGTACCCTTATGCTGCCGCAGTGGCAATCATGGGTGTGACCTTAGGCTCAATGCTGGGTCTTATCTATCTCTTCATAAAATATAAGCGTCAGGGCTTCGGCTTCACAAGGGAGGAAATTGTCAATTCTCCCGCACCCGAAAGTGATAAAATCCTGAGAAACAGCCTTATCCGTATTGCGGCGCCTATTGCTCTTAGCTCAATAGTGCTTAACATCAGCAATATGATAGACGACCTTACCATAAGAAATCGCCTTGCCTACGCTATGGAAGTGGGCGGTGACCTTATCAAAGAAATGTATAGCGCTTCGCTCACTGCAGCACAGACCCTTGATGAGGGCATCAACAACTATCTTTACGGTACTCACGGCTCCGTACTTAATATTAAAAATCTTATTCCCACAATAACACTCACTCTCGGTATCAGCGCAATTCCTGCCCTTTCATCAGCCTGGGCAGCCAAGGATAAGAAAGAAATCAAGGGTACAATTGAAACAGTGCTTCGTGTAACTATGATGATTGCTATGCCTGCAGGTCTCGGAATTGCAGCAATACCCGGCCCAATTCTTGAGATACTCTATTCTTCAAGCAAGGATATGATTCCCATAGCTGAGCCTATGCTTCGCGTTTACGGCCTTGGTATGTTCCTTTTTGCTGCCACATCACCTATGACAAACATGCTTCAGGCAGTGGGCAGAATGGATATCCCCATAAAGTCAATTGCAATAGGCTCATGTGCAAAGATACTGCTTAACTTCATTCTTATCGGCAACCCTGAAATCAACATCAAGGGCGCTCCCGTGAGTACGGCACTTTGCTATGTTATCATCTTCGCAATCAACCTCGGTGCGCTTCTTAAAGTGACAAAGGTGAAGATAAATGTGGTGTCAGTTTACCTCAAGCCCTTCATTTCTGCAGCACTCTGCGGTGCAGTGGCATGGGGTGCAAACTACCTCATAGCTGAGAAGCTGATGATAGAAAGCCGCCTTGTAGGCATTGCAGCCATCGGTTTTGGCGGTGTAACCTATGCAATTTCAATGTTATTATTTAAAGGAATTGTAAAAGATGATGTTTTAATGCTTCCAAAAGGGGAAAAAATTGCAAAAGTCCTTGCAAAATTTGGATTATTAGGTTAAAATGTATCTAATGAGGTTTTGATATGAATGACTTTAATTTTAAGGAAAATTACAAAATTGAGGATTTGCTTAAAATAATGGAAATTCTCCGCGCTCCCAGCGGTTGTCCCTGGGATGCAGAGCAGACCCATGAAAGCATAAAAGCAAATTTTATAGAAGAAACCTACGAGGTTATTGAGGCTATCAATAAGCAGGATAATGACCTTCTCCTTGAAGAGCTTGGCGATGTGCTTCTGCAGGTTGTTTTCCACACTGAAATGGAAAAGGAAAAAGGTACCTTCACCTTTGACGATGTGGCAGACGGCATATGCAAAAAGCTTATTGAAAGACATCCCCACGTTTTCGGTGATGTAACTGTCAGCTCAACTGACGAAGTGCTTTCCAACTGGGACAGTATCAAGCGCAAGTCCAAGGCACAGAAAACTCAGGGAAGCTCAATGCTAAAGGTGCCTAAAGAGCTGCCTGCTCTTATGAGAGCGCAGAAGATACAGTCCAAGGCTAAAAAGGCAGGCTTTGACTGGGACGATATGTCAGGTGCCATTACTGCCCTTGAAAGCGAAATTAAGGAGCTTAAAGAGGCTATCGGCACAAAAACTCAGAAGGACATAGAAGACGAGTTCGGTGATGTGCTTTTCTCATGTGTCAATGTTGCAAGATTTATTGACGTTGATGCTGAAGAGGCTCTCACCCTTTCAAATGAAAAGTTTATTTCACGCTATCTTGTGGTTGAAAAATTAGCTGAGGAACGCGGAATAAATATGAAAGAGACTTCAATTGAGGAGCTTGACAAGCTCTGGGATGAAGCAAAAATTATACTTAAATCCAATAGAGGGTGACCTCTTGGAAATATAAATTTATTTGGAGGAAAAACAAATGAATAAAACTGAATTAATCAATGCAGTTGCAGCTAAGGCTGAAATCTCAAAGAAGGACGCAGAAAAGGCTATCGCAGCAGTTTTCGGCTCAATCGAAGATGCTCTCAAGGCAGGAGATAAGGTTCAGCTCATCGGCTTTGGTACATTCGAAGTTAAGGAAAGAGCTGCAAGAACAGGCCACAACCCCAAGACAGGTGAAGCTATTGAAATCGCAGCAGCTAAGATTCCTTCATTCAAGGCAGGCGCTGCACTCAAGACAGCTGTAAAATAATTACTGCTATAAAAGAGCTGCCTTCGGGTGGCTCTTTTTATTCGGAAAGGAGTTACTATGCGACTTGACAAATACTTAAAGGTTTCCCGTCTTATCAAAAGAAGAACAATTGCAAACGAGGTCTGTGATGCGAAGCACGTCACCGTCAACGGCAAAATTGCAAGAGCTTCCTATGATGTCAAGGTGGGAGACATAATTGAAATCCAGATGGGTGAAAACATAATGAAGGCAGAGGTTCTTATTGTTACCGAACACGCAACAAAGAACGATGCAGGTCTTATGTATAAGATGCTGTAAGAGCAGACTTTCTCAATAGCCCGTAGTATAAGCTGATTTCTGTTCTTTTTTATTTATTTTTTTAATATCCTTTACTGAAGGAGTGTTTTATATGACCGACAGTAAAGATAAAATTATTTTGCCTCACAATGTTATAATGAAAGACAGGGGAGAGCTGACTTTAAGCGGTGTCACCGATGTGGATTCCTTTGACGAAACCACGGTAATAGCCTATACAGACTACGGCGAGCTGACAATTACAGGCACGGAGCTACACATAAGCTCCCTTAATATCGACAAGGGTGAGCTGAGCATTGACGGCAGAATTTCATCCCTTTCCTACACTGACCGTCAACCTAACAAGGGCGGATTTTTCTCCAAGGTGTTCAGATGATTTATTCGGGACCGCTTTCAGACCAGATTATAATTTTCATCCGCTGCATTGGTCTCGGGGTACTCTTAGGCCTCATCTATGAGGTGTTTTCTGCCCTTCGGTGTCTGCTTTCGGATAAAATTCCGGCCTATGTCATATGCGATGTTGCCTTCAGTCTTATTGCAACGCTTATATCCTTTTTCTTTATGGTGCTTTACAATAACGGCAGGGTACGGCTTAATCTTGTTTTTGCACAGCTTATAGGCGCTGTAGCTTTTCATTTGAGCTGTGGCAGGTACCTTTTGAAGCCTCTGATTTTTATTGTAGTGAAGATAAGACGGGTCATTTCAACTTTGTTTTTACCCGTGAAAAAGCTTGTTGAAAAGCTCAGCAGTGTTTTCAGTTCAGACGGCAGAGAACCTATGAAGAAAAAAATTAAGAATATTGTTAAAATACCCTTGAAAAAAAGAAAAAAATGATTATACTTAATGTGTATAATTTTTTCAAAGGAGTGTTGGCTTTGGCTGTAAGAAACATAAGTGAAGCAAAACCGAAAAAGAAACAGCGCCGAAAAGTGCATTATATCTGGGTTGTTTTAGTTGTATGTGCAGTGGTGTTTGCTTTCAGCAGCCTTGCATTCAACTATGTTGAATATAAAAAGCTGGCTCAGGAAGAAGCGCAGATTAATCAGGAAATTACCAGACTTGACGAAGAAAGTGCTGAGATAAAGGAAATTCTTGACAGCGAAAATCATGACGATTATTTTGAAAAAATTGCGAGAGAAGAATACGGCTATTGTAAGCCCGGGGAGAAAGTTTATTACAACTCCTCATTCGGGGAATAAATCTTAGGAGGATAACATCTTTATATGCTTGAAGTTGGAGCAATCGTTGAAGGTAAGGTAACAGGTCTGACAGCATTCGGTGCTTTTGTCAGCCTGCCTGACGGAAAAAGCGGAATGGTACATATTTCAGAAGTGTCCAACACTTTTGTCAAGGAAATCAAGGATTTTCTTAAAGAAGGTCAGGATGTCAAGGTTAAGGTGGTCGGTATATCGCCTGAGGGTAAAATCAGTCTGTCTATCAAAAAGGCAGAAGAAAGCCCCGGAGAGAAGCCTACTCCCAGACCGAAAAGAAATGACAGACCGAGAAACAACAATGTCTGGCAGGGTCAGCAGAAGGCTCAGGCTAATGAAAGCATGTCCTTTGAAGATATGATGGCGCGTTTCAAGCAGGTCAGCGATGAAAAAATGACAGACCTTAAGCGTTCAACTGATTCCAAACACGGTGGCGGATATTCAAGGCGTAAGTAAATCCGGAATTGCGGGAAAGTTAAGACAAATGACTAACTTTTTTATCCGCAGAAAATAATAAGCTATTGCCCTGCAGGAATTTCCTTGCAGGGATTTTTTGTTATATTGACTTGAAAATTATCCTTTAAATGGTGTATTATATTCTAAGTGAATGCAATAATATTATAAGGAGGCTATTCCTATGAAAAAACTTGCGGCGCTGATTATGAGCCTTATTCTCGTTTTCAGCTTCATTCCCATGGCTTTTGCAGCCGATGAAGGCAAGCCCTTTGACAACAGTAACTTCTTCAACTATGGTGATTACACTCTTCACTACAGAACCTATGACAGTGAAGAAAACAAAAATCAGATTATGCTTATTCACGGCTTCTGCCTTTCAACTGCATCCCTTGAGGGCATTGCGGCAGAGTACCAAAAGGCAGGCTATGATGTTGTAACCGTTGATGCACCCAACTTCGGTTATTCCTCGAGAGAAACAAACGACACTGCTTTCCTTTCAAGAGAAGAGGTTATCGGCGCACTTATGACAGAGCTTGGCGGCACATGGATAGTCGGCGGTCACTCAATGGGCGGAGGTATTGCAATCAACCTTGCCTGTGATTATCCCGAAAAGGTGACAGGGCTTGTGCTTTATGCGCCTCAGACCTCAAACGAAGCTACAGGCCTCATGGCAAAGTTCAGTGCTTCATGCATAGCTCAGGCTATGTATAATATGATTTTGGCAGTGGCTCTTCGTATGCCTTTTATGGTACGCCTTCTTGTTGATATGAGCTTCAGCAGCAGTGAATATGCAAAGACCTATGACCTGACAAGAATTTCCGTCCCTCTTTCCCTTCCGGGTACGGGTGCAGGTATCACAATTATGGCCTCACATACAAGAGGCAGTGACCTGAGTAAGCTCAAGGCTCTGGATATTCCTTGTGCCATTATGACAGGTTCGGGCGATAAGATTGCTATGGCAGAAAATCTTCAGGCAATTCTCGATAATGCTCCCGAAGGATATTACACCTACGAATTCAGCGAGGGTGGCCATATGATGATGGAATACAACCCCGCAGCTGTTGCAGAGCATACGCTGCCCACAATTGCAAAATGTAAATGATGTAAAAAATAAAGTAAACGGTTTAGTCCGCACCAAGATGTCAAAAAAGCAACTGACACGGTGCGGACTTTTTAATTATGAATTCGAATTAGGAATTGCGATAAACTCGCTGCAAAAGGATAAACTTTACTCGCAGAGCAAGTAACATAATTAAATGTAAGTAACAACTTGTTAACGTGGCGGTCAGAAACTTTACTATTCCTCACAATTCCGCATCCCGAATTCCGCATTCCGAATTTATCCGAGGTGATTTCTATTTTTAACATACTGGACTACTGCTGTCTTGAGCATACCGCAGCAAAGGATTATATTTTGTCTTTTTCCGAGCCGTGGCAGGCTCTCAGAGGTCTTTCAGACTTTATAAGGGAACTTGGCGGCACTCTGCCAAAAGAGGAATATGAGCGCTACGGCAAGGATGTATGGATACACAAAGACACGGTGATTTATCCCACTGCTTTTGTCAAAGGGCCTTGCATAATAGGGCAGGGCAGTGAAGTGAGACACGGTGCTTTCATAAGAGGCAGCGCTCTTATCGGCAAAAACTGCACCGTAGGAAATTCCACGGAAATTAAAAATTCCATACTTTCAGACGGTGTTCAGGTGCCTCATTTCAACTATGTGGGCGATAGCATCTTAGGCTTCAGGGCGCATCTTGGCGCAGGGGCTGTCATATCAAATGTCAAAAGTGATAAAAGTGATGTGAGCATTTTTACCGGTACTGGGAAGCTTTCTACAGGACTTAAAAAATTCGGTGCCGTGGTAGGTGACACAGCGGAAATAGGCTGCGGCAGTGTACTGTGTCCCGGGACAATAATTGGCAAAGGCTCTGTTGTTTACCCCTTGGTGAGGGTGAGAGGAACTGTTGAAGAAATGAGGATTGTCAAGGATGAAAACACTATTGTGAGAAAGGTTTGACATTATGGCAAGGTATTTCGGAACAGACGGCTTCAGGGGTGAAGCCAATATTGAGCTGACGGCTGACCACGCTTATAAAATCGGCAGATTTTTAGGCTGGCATTTCAGAAATGAACGCGATAAGCAGGGTGACAGATTTCCACCGAGAGTGGTTATCGGCAAAGACACGAGACGCTCAAGCTATATGCTTGAATACTGCCTTGCAGGGGGGCTTACTGCTTCTGGATGTGACTGCTATCTTCTTCATGTGACCACAACGCCATGTGTTGCCTATATAACCCGTACTGATGAATTTGACTGCGGTATTATGATTTCAGCCAGCCACAATCCCTTTTATGATAACGGCATAAAGCTTATCAATTCAAAGGGTGAAAAAATGGGTGACAGCCTTATAAATGCTCTCGAGGACTACCTTGACGGAAAATGTGAGGAATTACCCTTTGCCCTTCGTGATAAAATTGCAAAGACAGTTGACTATGTTTCAGGCAGAAACCGCTATATTGCTTATCTTATTTCCCTTGGAAAATATTCCTTTAAGGGTATGCGAATAGGTCTTGACTGTGCCAACGGCAGCGCATGGAACATTGCCCGATCTGTTTTTGAGGCTCTCGGCGCAAGTGTTTATATAATAGGCGCAGAGCCTGACGGTACCAACATAAACTATATGACAGGCTCAACCTATATGGATGAAATATGTGATTTTGTCAGGGCAAAACGCCTTGATGCAGGCTTTGCCTATGACGGAGATGCTGACAGATGCCTTTGCGTTGACGAAAAGGGCAATGTTGTTGACGGAGACAAAATTCTCTATATTTCGGCAGGATACATGAAGAGCAAAGATCTCCTGGGAGGCAACACCGTAGTGACAACGGTTATGTCAAACTTAGGACTTTATAAGAGCCTTGACAAGCTGGGAATTAACTATGTAACCACTGATGTGGGCGACCGCTTCGTCTATGAAAAAATCAAAGACAGCAACTTCAAATTAGGCGGTGAGCAGTCGGGACACATTATCTATTCAAAATATGCCACTACGGGCGACGGCATACTCACAAGCCTGATGATTATGGAAATTATGCTCTCGGAAAAGCGAAAGCTCAGTGAGCTTGCCTCAGGAATGAAAACCTACCCTCAGAAGCTGATTAATGTGAGAGTGAGAGACAAAAAAGCTATTATGAGCAGTGACGAAGTGAAAAGAGCAACAAGACAGGCAGAGATATCACTGGGTGAAAAGGGGAGAGTGCTTCTCAGAGCTTCAGGCACGGAGCCTGTAATAAGAGTAATGGTTGAGGCTGAAACCTCTGAGCTTTGCGAAAGGACTGCACATTCCATTGCTGCGGCAGTGAAAAAATTAAGTGAATAGCACTTGCAATTGCCGGTGGAGTATAGTATAATAGCGACTGCAGAAATTTGCATTTTAATTCTGCGGTCAGTTCGAAACCTTCCTGACCTGAACAATAAGGATTTATTGTCTAAATCAAAACTAAAGGAGCGTAAAAATGAATATCAACAAAAAAATCTACGGTATTGTAGTAGGTGCAGTTATTGCAGCTTTATATGTTGCGCTGACCTACTCTCAGGAGGCTCTGCTTCCCGGCACCACATCAATGGCTGTGCAATTTCGTCTTAGTGAGGCGCTGACGATGCTCTGTGTCTTCACACCTTATGCCATTCCCGGAGTGACTGTGGGCTGTTTTCTGGCAAATATTGTTTCTTCAGGTGCTTTGCCCATAGATATGATTATGGGTACTCTCGCATCTTTCCTGGCGGCAATTTGTATGTATAAAGCACGGAATATAACCTTAAAGGGAATGCCTCTTGTTTCGGCTCTTATGCCTGCGATTTTCAACGGTATTATCATCGGTGCTGAAATTGAAATCTTTTTTATTGAAGGTCCTTTCAACTTTGTCAGCTTCCTTACACAGGCATCCTTGGTGGCTTTGGGTGAGCTTGGAGTATGCTTTACGGTGGGATTACTGCTTGTAAGAACAATAAAAAATAAAAATTTAGTAAAATATCTCAATTCTATTTGATTTTTGCGTCTACTCTGCTATAATAGTGGAGTAGATTTTTTTATTAATAAAAAGGAGACAAAAAACTATGGAAAACAAACTTTCAAAGCGTTTGTGGCTGAACATCGTAATTTTCAGCTTTATGGGTGGTGTTGCATGGAACTTAGAAAACATGTATTTCAACACATTCCTTTACGGCTCAGTTTACGAAGGTGTATCCGCTAACGCACTTGCAGGTGTAATGGCTCCCACAACGGCAATCAGCCGAATGGTTGCTCTGTCAGCTATCACGGCAATTGTTACAACATTCATTATGGGTACTCTCAGCGAAAAGATGAAAAAGCGTAAGGTTTTCATCTCTGCAGGTTACATAATCTGGGGTCTTATCACTGCTTCCTTCGGCTTTATTTCAAGAGAAAATATTGCCGGTCTTTTCGGACTTTCAGATGAAGTTAAGATTCTTGCCGTAACCGTATGGGCGGTTATCATAATGGATATGGTTATGACCTTTATGGGTTCAACCAGTAACGACTCAGCCTTCAACGCCTGGGTTACTGACGTAACAAATCCCGTAGTAAGACCTCAGGTTGAAACGGTGCTTATGTTTGTCGGCTTCTTTGCTATGATTGCAGTTATGGGCGTAGGCTCTCTTGCACAGGCAGGCACAGTGTCATATAAGGCATTCTTCCTTGGCCTCGGACTTGTTGTTACAGTCTGCGGTGTTGCAGGTCTCTTCACTCTTGAGGAGCCGAAAATCAAAGGCGAAAAAACAAACTCAAACTACTGGAGCGACCTTTTCTATGGCTTCAGACCCTCAGTTGTAAAAGAAAACTCAAAGCTCTATCTTGCTCTTGCTGCTGTATGTATTTATAACATTGCAGTTCAGGTTTTCTTCCCTTACCTCTTTGTTTATCTTGAAAAGGTTATTCTTAAGGATGTGCAGTTTGATGCTATGACAATTATCACAGCAGTTATTGCCGTTGCAGCTCTCGTTGCAGGCATTATAATTCTTCTCAAGGTTGCTAACAAGAATAAGCTCAAGGCTTATATTCCCACAATTATTCTCTTTATTATCGGTCTTGCAGTTCTCTCAACCTCAACAAATATTAAGGTTGTGCTTATCGGTATTGCTCCCACACTTATCGGTTATGTTGTGCTTCAGATTCAGCTCAGCGCATCAGTGCGTGACTTCATCCCCGAGGATAAGGTTGGTCTTTTCCAGGGCATCAGAATGATTTTCTCCGTACTCATTCCTATGGTTGTCGGCCCGTGGATAGGCGATATTGCCTGCCGCACCTCAAACCTTACAATTATTGAGTACGGTGTAGAGAAGCTTGTACCTTCAACAAGTATGTTCCTTTTCGCTGCCGTTGTTGCAGTCTTCGTTTTCGTACCCATTGTACTTCTTGCAAAAAAGGGCTTCAAGGCAGAAGAATAAATTAAATGCAAGCTGCAAAGCGCAAAATGCAAAATTGCGGTCGCGGGTTACCTTTCACCTATAAGTAAGTTTCACCCGCAAAGAAAGCAAAGTATAAATACCAACCCTTTGCGATTATAAAACATCAGCAGGTCACTACCGATTAAGTAGTGACCTGCCTTTTAATTAAGATTGATGAAACTTTAAATTTCTGAGCTTTAACTCTACGGGTAGGAAATTCAATGTTAATAGGATTTAAATTCGCCACCGCAATTCCGAACTCATAATTCCTGATTCATAATTTCCGCAAGGATTTCCCTTCTTGCCTGCTTGCCTTCTTTGGTGTCTGAAAGCACATAGCCGTGAGAGAGGTTTTCGCTGACTATCAGCTTATGGTCAATGCCCTCTTTGGTGAGAGCTTCACTGTAAAGAGCAATGTCAGGGTAGAGAATTTCCTTCTTGGTGGTGTAGACGATGATTTCACCGAGGTCTTCATTTGAGCCGTAAATGGGGCTGACGGTGGGGTTGGTCAATGCTTTTTTGCCTGACCAGAGCTTGCCAAGCTTTTTAAGTCCGTAAACGCCGAGGATTTTGTCATTCTTTTCCAAGGGGGCAATATCCTTGTTTTTCAGTGTCAGGTCAAGCCAGGGTGAAATAAGCACTAACTTTTTCGGCTGTGTCAGCTTAGTGTCTCTGAGTTGCTTTGCAAGGCTTAGGGCAATGTTACCGCCCGAAAAATCACCGATAAAATAAATGCTTTTGATGTTTTTCTTTTTAGCAATATCCTTATAAAGCTTCAAGAGACCTTCCTCGGCATCGGCAGAAGTATATCTCGGTAGCTTCTGATAAAGAGGCACAATAACGGGCATACCCGTCTCTTTGGCAATGAGGTCAACAAACTCCCAATCGGCATCGGTTATGCCACCGATGAAGGCACCGCCGTGAAAATAAAACACAACGCTATCGCTTTTACCCAGCTTATCCTTTTCGATGAAAAAGACCTGCATACTGTGCTTTTCCTTGTACTCTGCCGAGGAGGAGAGTTTAACCTTTTCAGGTATCTCATAGGCTTCATCTGAGGTTTGCTCTTGTTTCATAGCTATGAAGTAATCGGAAAAATCCTCCTCATTTTCAAGGTGGGCATCCTTTTCTCCTGAAGAAATACTAATTTCTGTGAGAGTTGCCGAAAGGGAACGGTCAAAAACGAAATAGGAAACGCATATAAATATACCGAAAAGCAGCACTGCTGACACTGATAAAGCTATAAGAGCTTTTTTAGTCTTGGACATAATTATTTCTCCTATGGGTTATTTCTGTGAGAGAACTTCCTTTATAGGTCCTGCGAAGCATTCTTCACATTCGGGAAGCTTACCGCTGAGATTGTCAATAAATGAGCCGAAGAGCATCTTCTTCATATGAACGCCCATCTGATATTTTGTAACAAGGTCGATAATCTGTTCACGCTTGTCACGGTTTACTGAAGGAGTAATATCCTTGAAGAGAACCTCGATTTTCTTGTCGGGTGTTATGCCGATGAGTTCAATTACTGTCTTGCCGCCTGCATTTTTAATATTGCAGTTTGCTTTTTTGCCGTCGAGTAAAAGGGTGATGTTTTCTGCTGAAGCTATATCCTCAAAAACGAGAGTGTAGCTTCTCTTAGCGGGAATTACGCCATAATCTCCTTCGGCGGGAGCTATAGTGAAAGTAACATCGCCTGCTAATTCGCGTACCGAAAGAAGTGTGGTGGCAAAGGCACCGTCTTTATAAGCGTTGGTCTCGCCGTCATCTTCATAGAGAGTGAAGCTGTTGTTGCCTCGGTAAATACGAAGGGTCATATCCTCGGGGTTAGTCCAGTCGTTGTGTATATCATCCTTTGCCATGGGTATAATTGCACCCTCTTTAGCAAAGACGGGGATTGACTCTATGCCGCGGTACATAGTGATTTTCTTGTTACCTTCATAAATTGCACCGGTGTAAATATCTGTCCATCTGCCCTTGGGAAGCCACACTTCAACCTTGGCAAGATTTGTTTTGTGATTGAGCTTTTCGGTGATGGGGCAGACCATAAGCTCTGAGCCGAAGAGGAACTGATTTTTCACATTGTACGCCTCGTCCTCATCGGGGTAGGGATAGTACATAGGCTCAACGAGAGCAAGAGCATCCTTATGGGTGCGGTAGTTCATTGAGTAAAGATAGGGGATAAGTGCATGTCTTTCACGAAGGGTCTTTATGGCCAGCTCCTCTGCCTGCCAGCAGTGCTTCCATGGCTCTTTGCCCATAAACTCGTTGCTTGTTGAATGAAGGCGCATAATGGGGGAGTAAAGACCGTATTGCACCCAGCGGATATAAAGCTCGTCATCCTTGGCGCCCATATGGTGACCGCCTATGTCATGGCTCCACCAGGTGTAACCTACATTGGTTGCCGTTGAGGTGAAATAAGGCTGGAAATCAAGGCAGGGCCAGCAGATTTTACTGTCGCCGGAGAAGCCTAAGGGATAACGGTGTGAGCCTATTTCGGCAAAGCGTGAAAGTATAAGAGGACGCTTGTTGCCTCTTTCATTCGCAAGGGTGTGATAGTGATTGAGCGCCCAAAGGGGGTCAAGATTTTTAAGCTTTGAGTTTTTGCCCTGCTGCCAGTCAATCCACCAGAAGTCTACGCCTTCGTCCTCATAGGGCTTATGAAGGATATTGAAATAAGCGTCAATATAGTCCGGGTCTGTTATGTCAAAGGGTATTCTCTTTTTTGTTTTGGGGTCAACGCCCATTTTTTCGGCAAACTCCTCATACATATCCTCAAAGAAGCGTACGCCCTGAGCGGGATGAAGGTTTACGGTTATCTTATAATTCTTGTCGTGAAGCCACTGAAGGAAGCCCTTATAGTCGGGGAAAAGCTCCGTATTCCAACTGTAGCCCGTCCAGCCGTCACCCTCATAGAGCACATTGTTAAGCCCGGGGATAAGCTTTGAGGTCTTCAGGCCGAAGCGTTTGTCAACATCAACCCAGTGCCAGTCCATATCAATTGTTGCAACGGTGATAGGAATATCCTTTTCGGTGAATTTTTCCATAAGTGACATATATTCCTGCTGTGTGTATGCCTTATATCTGCTCCACCAGTTGCCAAGGGCATAACGTGGTACGAGTGGCACCTGACCTGAAAGTGAGAAGAAATCTTTGAGGCAGCCTCTGTAATCGTGGTTGTAGGCGAAATAGTATTCATCCTTCACGGTCTTCTTTCTTTCGCCCAAGGTGCCGTTTTCGTTTAAAATCAGGCTCTTGCTGTCATCCAGGACCGCTACGCCGTTTCTTGACATAAGACCGTCGCCCAGAGGGATAGCACCTGTAGTCTGGTCGAGAGTACGGTAGGTACCCTTAAGATTGCCCGACTTATATTCTGTCAGGTTTTTGCCGCCGCGAAGTGAGATGCCTGTCATTGTCTCTTTTTTGGTGTCATATCTGAAAATGGTTTTTGTTGTGATAACTATAAGTGTGTCACCGTCTTCAACCACCTGATACTGAGGTGTGGCAAAGTTACGGCAGATAACACACTGAGTGGGTTCATCGGTGAACTGACCTTTTCTGTCAACCTCAACGCGCAGAAGTCTGTCTGTGAGAACGGAAATTCTCACCTTGTTTTTTCTTATGATGAATTTTTCATCGGTTTTGCTTTCACTTTTCCATGAAAAGGTATCTTTGAAGTATTTGCCGGGTTCTTTCATAATTCTGTTCTCCTTATTTTGCAGATAAAACAATGATATATTATTTTTATTGCATTTTCAACTTAAATAATAACTTTCGGCAAATGGCACAAAAACTGAACTCATTTTTCTACATTTATACTTTTTAATTATTCTTTTAATAGATAGCAAATTGTGAATAAATATGTTAAAATATGTCATAAGAATGTGTATTTTTACATTTCAGGAGGTTTCTTATGGAAGAAAAAAAGTATGTACCTAAAAAAGAAGTGACAACCTATGCCGTTGCCGCTCTGGGTCAGGGTCTTGTTTACAGCTGTATGTCAAGCTATATAACGGAGTATTATATGAACGTTCTGACCCTTAATGCTATGTTCGTAATTTTACTTATGCTTCTGGCAAGAGTATGGGACGCAATC
>JAZTYQ010000100.1:0-12794 GCA_045637065.1 Acutalibacteraceae bacterium | reverse complement strand
GTTTATTTACATAAAAACAAAAAAATCAGCCATCATCAAATGAAAGCTGATTCCTGTTTTTCTACGATATACTTATTTTTCTTTTTATCCATTAAACTGTTCTATCACATCATCAAGACTATCCGAAAGAATGTTTATGAGCAGATCTTTTAATTTAGGATCGAATTTACCGTCCTCACTATACTGTCTCATAAATTCTATTATAAGAGCAGTGTTTGCATTTACAAAAGATGCCAACAAATGTTCAACCGTACCCTCATCTTCGGGATGTGTGTCAACACAAATTTTTGAAAAATCGTTAGTGTCAAGAAAAAGCACCATAACATAACCTCCATAAGTTTTTTATTTGAGTCTTAAACAAAAATCAAAATATTCCTTTTTTGATTAAATTCATTTATTAATATTAATTATAACAAGGCTTTTATATATAGTCAATATTAAACAAAAATCAATTATAAATAAGCTCATCGAAAACAATTTCTCTAACCCTCTGCTCAATGTTACCCATCTTTTGAATCCATTCAAGTTGGTATTGTTCTTTCTTTTCTTCTGTAATACCCTCTGACATCTTCATTTGCTCTATCAAAAGGTTGTACATTTCATTTGCCTGTTTTTCTATCTCTGCACAGTGTTGAAATAGCTTACCTTCCGCAAGGAGAGTAGAAAATACTATTTTCTTGTGCTTGAGAAGATAGTCCTTGTAAAGCACGCCCCATCTACCGAGAGTAACCTTTTCTTCTTCAGGCGGTAGTTTGAGATTCGGGATTAAATAATCACCAACCTGACGGTATGTAATCTTTGACATAATAATCATCCTTTCATTTCTGTTATAAAAGTATCATAAATAAATCTTGCACCAAGCCGAAAGCCTGATATGAAGCTGTCAGAATTGCCGATACTCGAAAACTCATTGTAAGCGAGCACATAATTGGTAAATAACTCCTTTTCCTTTTCGGGCAGCATTTCAGTCAATTCTTCTTCCTTCTTAACAAGAGCACTCAGCTTCTTTTTCAGCTTAGGTGTAATTTCCGTAGAGAGTTCCTGCGGCTCTATGTTGCCGTAATAAAATTCTTCTATAATGTTCGACATAAATAAAACCTCCTACAATTAGTGTTTTTATTCTGGTTTATAACTATAAAATTGACGAATATGCGAAATAGTTATTGAAAAGCATGTGTTTTATCGGTATAATATAATATAGTGAGGTGAAACCTATGAAAACATTCCTTGGGATACAAAACAATAAAGTGGCCGCCGAAAAATACGGAATAGAGATCAAGTTCAAGCTACCTCGTACCAGTTTTTGTCATTTTAGAATCGTTTACAGCAATATTTTTTTAGCAGAAAGCAAGGACGGAATTGATTTATTCAATAACGATGTCAGCATATATGCGGATAAAATAAGTCAACAACTTAAAGACAAGGGATATTATGTTGTTGAAATCAATGACCTTTGGTGTGACGATTGTTTCTACGCATATTTGAGTTCAAAAGACGAAACCAAGGAATATCCACACATGAAGGTATACATACACCCCAACGCAATATCCGGCTGGGCACCTAAAAAAGATTTTAACAATTTGTTAGAAATAGCAAAATCCAACTCGTTTATATCTGATGTTCACATCGCCTATTTACAAAAAGTATATAACATTGACGATAACAGTTATATGAATATACTTCAAAACTCCGAAGAACAAATTTTAATGTGGCTAACAGAATACAAGAAACATCACAAAAACAGATCACATGGGGCTGCAGAAATATTTAACAAAATTTTTGGAATTAAGAGATTATCTGTAGAACACTTATACTTTAAAGACTATATAGTTGAAAAATACATCAAAGAGCTGGAAGAAAAGTTTCTTAACAACTAACATTCCACCACACCTATGTGGGTATTCCAAATAAAAACTCATTCATTCCATTGATAAGTAAATTGCACTCAAAATCCGTAAACTTGACTTTGATTTTTCTTTTCATAATAAGACCTCCTTGTATTTGGTATCTTCATTCTACAGCACAAATAAAAATCAATCCAATGTGCCGATTTTCAGGCATAAAAAAGAGACTGTTTCAGAAATAAATCTGATTACAGTCTCTCATATTTTTAGTTGCAATCTTACATCAAAAACATAAAGAAAATGTTTTGTTGCACACTTTTTGCATCAATTGATGTAAATTTGATGTATGATGTAAGTTTTTGGTGTTTTACCCCCCCTCAAAACCCCAGTAAAATAGGGGTTATTGAGAGTTTTATTTATCAAGTGACTTCATTGTGGGGAACAGCAGTACATCTCTGATAGCTGATGAGTCTGTCATAAGCATAACCATTCTATCAATACCGAAACCAATGCCGCCTGTAGGTGCCATACCGTATTCGAGAGCTGTCATAAAGTCCTCGTCTGTGGTGTTAGCTTCATCGTCACCCTGAGCGAGCTGCTCTTCCTGAGCCTTGAAACGCTCTCTCTGGTCAATGGGGTCGTTAAGCTCTGAGTACGCATTAGCCATTTCCCAACCGTTCATGAAGAACTCGACACGCTCAACATAGTCAGGATTTTCAGGCTTTCTCTTGGTAAGAGGTGAAATCTCAACGGGATGATCCATAAGGAAGGTAGGCTGGATAAGATGATGCTCAACAAATTCCTCAAAGAAGAGGTTGAGAATATCGCCTCTCTTATGTCTTGCCTCAAATTCGATACCCTTTTCCTTTGCAAGAGCCTTAGCCTCTTCATCTGTCTTGATTTCGCTGAAATCAACACCTGCATACTTCTTAACGGCGTCAACCATTGAAATTCTCTCAAAAGGCTTGCCTAAATCCATTTCAATACCGTTGTAGACAATCTTGGTGGTACCGAGAACAGTCTGAGCCACATGGCGGTAGAGATTTTCTGTAAGATCCATCATTCCGTGATAATCGGTGTATGCCTGATAAAGCTCCATAAGAGTAAACTCGGGGTTATGTCTTGTGTCAAGGCCTTCGTTACGGAATACTCTACCGATTTCATACACTCTTTCCATACCGCCGACAATAAGTCTTTTGAGGTAAAGCTCAAGTGAAATTCTGAGCTTCAGGTCCTCGTTAAGAGCATTGAAGTGAGTTTCAAAGGGTCTTGCCGCAGCACCGCCTGCATTTGAAACAAGCATCGGTGTTTCAACCTCAATGAAGCCCTGTGCATCAAGATATCTTCTGATTTCTCTTATAATAAGTGAACGCTTGATGAAGGTATCCTTAACTTCAGGATTAACAATAAGATCAAGATAACGCTGACGGTATCTTGTTTCTGTATTTGTAAGGCCGTGGAATTTTTCGGGAAGGGGAAGAAGTGACTTGGTGAGAAGTCTGATTTCCTTAGCGTGAAGTGAAATTTCGCCTCTTCTTGTTCTGAAAACGAAACCCTTTACTTCTACAATATCACCGATATCCCACTTTTTAAATTCAGCAAAGGCTTCCTCGCCGATGTCGTTGATGCGTACATAAACCTGGAGCTTGCCTGACTTATCTTCAACAACAATGAAGTTAGCCTTACCCATATCACGCCACGCCATAATTCTGCCGCAGATTGAGGTGTTGATAACTTCGCTGTCTTCGGGAGCAATGCCGTTTTCTTCGTTATACTTTTCTATTTCTTCAAACTTTTTAATGAGGTCTGCAGTGTGAGCCTGCTGGTCTGCGGTAGTGATAACAAAGGGATCCTTGCCTGCAGCCTGCATTGCACTGAGCTTGTCAACGCGTACCTGACGAAGCTCGTTCACATCCTGCTGTACTTCCTCTTCAGGAAGCACTACATTCTTTTCTTCTGACATATGTTAACTTCCTTTCGGGGATTACTTTGTGATTTCCATTACTTCGTATTTAATAATACCGATGGGAGCCTCAACTTCAACAATATCGCCGACTTTTCTGCCGATAAGTGCCTTTGCAACGGGTGATTCGTCACTTGTGAGGTAGTCAACACCCTTATCCTTTGATGTGGAGGTTGATGAGATTATCTGGTACTTATAAATATCACCGTATTCTATATCCTTGATTGTAACCTTTGAACCCATCTGGATAATATCAGTGCTGAGTGAATCCTCATCGATAATCTTTGCCATTGAAATAATAGCTTCGATTTCACTGATACGTGCTTCAAGTTTACCCTGGTCGTTTCTTGCTTCTTCGTATTCGCTGTTTTCTGATAAGTCACCGAATGAAAGAGCAACCTGAATTTTTTCTTTGATTTCCTGACGTCCGCGAACTCTTAAATCCTCGAGTTCGTCCTGAAGTTCTTTCAGACCGGCAGGTGTGAGCAAAATTTCCTGTGCCATTATATATCTTCCTTTCGAAAATAAATTTTGAATACAAACTATCAATTTAATATTATATTAAATATCTCGTTTTATGTCAAGGGAAAATATTACATTATATATAAACTTTGCAATTTATTTGCACTTTTCGTAGGCAAGCCTCGGTGCACCGTCTGCAAGATAAATTACCCCACAATAAGTGAACCCCAACTTTTCCAGGAGATTTCTCATAACATAATTATCCTCGTGGGTATCAATTCGCAAATCGCGGTATTGCTCAAGTGCCCATCTGAGCATAAACTCCCCCGTACCCTTAACCTGACCTGAGGAAGCAATGCGGTGTACCACTGAATAAGAGCCGCTACCGAGCCACTCGCCGTCAATAACCTTATAGGTCGGGTCATCGCCCACACTGAAGCGCATAGTGCCCACCACAAGGCCATCATGAGTGCAGACATAGCTGCAGTTTTCAGCAATATCAGCCTCGATATCCTGTCTGAAGGGTCTGCCGTCTGCCCATTGGCTGTGATTGCCGTGTTCGCGCATAAAGAGCCTTGCCCCGGCGTAAATTTCCATAATTCTGTCCAGGTCTTCCGGTCGGGTTTTTCTTATTTGCATATGCCACCTCGCAAGTTGTTTTTGATATGATATACTGTTTTTGCCTTTATGTCAAGGTACGCGGGCAAGAACAATAAAAGCGGCAGGTTTTATCCCGCCGCTTGAATTATTAATAATGTGCTGCACCGCAACCTTCGCATATCTGATTTTTCTTAAAGAGCTTCTGGAAGAAGAGAATGAAGTTGAAGAAGAACTTTGCGATACCTGATTTATGACATCCGCAATCACAATCCTCCCTGAAATCGTAGCCGCAGACATCGCATACACCATCCGTGTTATTATCACTGTGACCTATTGCATCAACATAGTCACTTACATATGTGTCGCCGCATTCACAAGTGTAGGCAGTAAAGCCTTTTTCTGTGCAGGTTGGAGCTGTGACAACTGCCTTATAACTATGTTCATCAAGTCTGGCAATGGGTTTTGTATAACTGTCACCGCAATCACAGGTATAAGTCATTTCGCCTTCGCCAAGGTGTGTTGCAGGAGTTGTAATTTTTGATGTGTAAACATGACCAAGCGCATCTACATAATCATCGACATAGAAATCACCACATTCACAAACATAAGTTGTGTAACCTTTGTCATTGCAAGTAGGTGATGTAACAATTTCTTCGTAGTTATGCTCTTTCAATTTGTCAATAACTTCTGTATAGCTGTAGTCGCCTCTCACACATTTGTAAGTTAATTCTCCGTATTCAATATGAGTTGCTTCCTTGGTTGTATATTGATGATATTCATGTCCCAATTCATCTATATAAGAATCATCATAACTATCACCACATTTGCATATATAAGTCACAAAACCTTTTTCTGTGCAAGTCGGCTCTGTTATAATTTCTAAGTATGTATGCTCTTGGAGCTTCTCGAGCTTTTCTCTGTAGCTGTCACCGCACTCTTTACAGGTGTAAGTAATTTCACCGTATTCGAGGTGAGTAGGTGCTGTTGTTATTTCTGCATAATAATCGTGTCTTAGCTCGTCTATATAATAAGCCACATAATTATCACCACACTCACAGACATTTGTTACAAAACCTTTTTCTGTGCAAGTAGGTTTTGTTATAACTTCTAAGTATGTATGCTCTTGGAGCTTCTCGAGCTTTTCTCTGTAGCTGTCACCGCACGCTTTGCAAATATATGCAACTTCACCATATTCAAGGTGAGTAGGCTGTTTAATGATTTCCGAATAGCGAATGTGACCAGGTGCTTCTACATAACCGTCAATATAATAATCACCGCACTCACAGATATATGTCACATAGCCGTCTTCGGTGCAAGTGGGTTTTGTTTCCACTGCTACATAGGTGTGCTCTGTAAGCTTGTCGAGCTTTTCTCTGTAGCTGTCACCGCATCTTTCACAGATGTAAGCAATTTCACCGTATTCAAGGTGAGTGGGCTCTGTTATTACTTTTCTGATGTAATTATGACCGAGAGCTTCTGTATAGCTTTCGAAATAATTATAACCGCACTCACAGAAATATCTTACATAACCGGGGTCAAAACAAGTGGCTTCTCTCTCTTCTATTAACAGAATATGCTCACTTAATATGTCAAGCTTTTCTGTGTAAGTGTCACCGCAGCCTTCACAGGTGTAAGTCATTTCACCGTATTCAAGGTGGGTGGGTTGTTTTGTTATTTTAGATATGTAGTTGCAGGTGTGCTCAGGCTGGCTGATCTCGGGCCACTCATTTAATCTTAAAGCTGGACGGATGCCAAGGGAAGTGTTGTTTACATTACCAAAACAAGGACCAGCATAGCCATTACCATCCACAAAGCAACAAGATTCCGACCAATCACCCGGGGAGCGAAGATTCCAATAAGAATTACCATTATAGATACTACCTAATTCTTCATAAACAGCAAGTCCTTGGCACTTAGCATAATCACTACCCTGACCAAATCGAGCTGTATCATCGCCCAAATAACTTGAACTAAATCCAAATTTACTATTTATTACTTCATCATATGAGAGCAGAAAAATTTTATCTTCGGTTTCATTACTGTCAAGTTTCTCATAACCTTCAATACCAATTGAAGTATAGTAACCGTCATTATTAAGAGTAGTGGTGTTGATTTTCTTCTTTTCACTATCTGTGAAAGCAGTGTTATAGAAATCTTCGTTGAGCCACTGTCTTATTGAGCTTGTTTCATAATCACTTGCATAATTGGTGTGTGAGGAATCGTTGAAATTTCCGTAAGCACCGCCACCGTTCTCATATATCGTGTTGCTATAAGGCTGTGCATCAATAATTGTTTCACACATAACAAAACCTGTAACAGGGTCGAGAACACGCCAGTCAATAGAATCAAACTTAAACCAATATACTGCATTAGTATGGTAGTCGTTGCTTAACTGATGAATTGTATACGTATAAAAATCACAACTAGTATATTCCGGTCTATACTGTATGAATTTAACAGCGCGGTATTTATTGCCGTTATAGGTCACATCGGTATACCTCATCCAGTCACCTTGCACCATAGTTCCATAACCATCAACTATACCTTCACCTGTGCCCGAATAATAGCCATAGCTTGTCCAGTCTTCCCACTGGGGTGCAAGGGCATTAAGCTCTGCAACCAAGGCTTCGTCTTTAACTTCAGTCTGAGGATATGAACCGAACTGAATAATGTCACCGGTTTCATATTCTTCTTTTTCTGAACTAAGATTAAGTTTCATTGCCGGGCGGATGCCGTAGTGTGAATTGTATACAGAGAAGACGCTGATGGAACAGCCATAGCCATCAACCTCGCAACAACTATGAGAATAGAGGCCCGGAGAGCGGAGAAACCAATAAGAGTTACCATTGTAGTTATTGTCCGAACTTCTGTATACAAATAGTCCCTGACTCTGAGCGTAGTCACTACCCTGACCAAATCGAGCTGTATCATTGGCTGAATCGCTTGAATTAAATCCAAATTTACTGTTTCTTACTTCGTTATATGAGAGCAGGAAAATTTTGTCTTTAGTTTCATTGCTGTCAAGATTCCCATTAAGTGTAGTACCAACTAAAGTACTGTAACTGTCATTGTTAAGAGTAGCAGTGTTGATTTCTTTCTTTTCACTGTCTGTAAAAGCAGTGTTATAGAAATCTTCATTGAGCCATTTTCTTATGGAACTGGTTTCATAATCACTGGCATAGTTTGTGTATGAGGAGTCATTGAAATATCCATATACTGAATTGGCACTGCTGTTATAATAAATAGTGTTGCTGTAAGGCTGTGCGTCAATGATCGTTTCACACATTACAAGACCGGTGGCGGAGTCGAGGACACGCCAGTCAATAGGCTCAAACTTGAACCAATATACTGTATTGGTGCTGTATTCGTTATCAACCTGATGTGTATATGATGAAGATGACGGATACAACGTAAAATATGGTCTGTACTGCGTAAACTTAACCCCACGATACTTATTACCATTATAAGTCGCATCAGTATATCTCATCCAGTCACCCTGCACCATAGTTCCATAGTCACCCGTACCCGAATAATAGCCATAGCTTGTCCAGTCTTCCCACTGGGGTGCAAGGGCATTAAGCTCTGCAACTAAAGCTTCGTCTTTAACCTCTGTCTGCGGATATGAGCCGAACTGGATAATGTCACCAACCTTATATTCAGCCGCTTCAGCTGTGAAATCAAAACCAATAACAGGTGCTGATGTCAGGCACATAACCGCAACAAGCAGTGAGCATAAAATTTTCTTCATCGTCTTTCCCATTTTATTTTCCTCCTTGGATATATTACTCTTTCAGTTTATCACTTTAACCCATCAAAATCAAGCAGAAATTGAAAAAACCATGATTCACGCCCTCTTTACTTGTCATTAATATTTTGATATAATACATTTGATTTAACACTGTGGAGGTAACCTTATGTTAAACCTTATCAAAAGAAACACTCCCCTTATTGCAGCGTGCTTTACTCTTGAAACTACCGACAGGATGAACGGTAAAAATTACTACGAAATAAGCGCCCTTGACGGCAGAGTACATATAAAAGGTGACTGCAAGATAAGTCAGGCTATGGGTTATTATGCCTACCTTAAAAAATATTGCAGAGTGAATTTTGCCCATTGCGGCAACACTGAAATTAATGTGACTTCTGCGCCTCTGCCTACTGAGACTACTCTTCATATCATCGACCAGGAAAAGAGAGCCTACCTCAACTATTGCACACTCTCCTACTCTATGCGCTCATGGCAATGGCCTGAGTGGGAAAAGGAAATTGACTTTATGGCTATGAACGGCATCAATATGCCCCTTAGCGTTATCGGCAACGAGGCTACGGTTTTCTATACTCTCCTTGACCTTGGCTTCAGTGAGGAAAAGGCTCTGTCTTTTGTGGCAGGTCCCTCATATTACGCCTGGCAGATGATGACTAACCTTGATTCTTTTATGCACATCCCCCACAGAAAATATATCGACAAACGCCTTGAGCTTGGCAGAAAAATTATCGCTCGTCAGGTTGAACTGGGTATGACACCTATTCAGCAGGGCTTTGCAGGTCACGTACCCGAATTCCTCAAAGAGGTTTATCCCGATTCCGAATTTCAGCATCTGCCTACCTGGTGCGGTTTTCCGGGTACTTGTCAGTTTGATCCCCTCGATAAAAATTTTGCTGTATTCGGCAGGGCGCTTCTTGAAAAGCAGAAGGAGCTTTTCGGTGCCTACCACTATTATGCCTCAGACCCCTTCCACGAGAATGAGCCTCCCACAGACGGCGGTGTTTATCTCCACAATGTAGGTAAGACTATTTCCAAAATGTACAGCGATTTTGACAAGGATGCCACATGGGTTATGCAGGGCTGGTCCCTTCGCGAAGAAATTGTCAAGGCTGTTGACAAGGATAAGCTCCTTATTCTCGACCTTGACGGCAGCAAGAGCGAGCTGCATAAAGGCTTCTGGGGCTACAGCTTTGTCTGCGGTACCCTTCACAACTTCGGTGACAGAAACTCTCTTCACGGCTCAGCAGAGTTACTTGCAGAAAATCAGTATGCCGTCAGAAAAGAAAAGTACCCCTCAATTGTGGGTACGGGTCTTTTTATGGAAGGCTTCTTCCAGAATCCTCTATATTATGACCTGGCATTCCACACCATAGTGCAGGATAAAAAGGTTGACCTTGACCTATGGCTCGCGGACTACGCCGAAAGACGCTACGGCAGTGATGAAGAGTGCCTTAAAAATGCAGTGTTTGCCCTCAGGGACAGCTGCTATAACCCCCGATGCATCGGCAGAGAAACAAGCTCCATAGTTGCTGCAAGACCCTCCACCACTCACTACCACACGGCGCCTAACGACAAGGTTGAGCTGAGATACGATAACAAAGTACTATTCAGCGCTCTGACAGAGCTTCTCAAAGCAGAAAACGCCACCACTGACGGCTACCGTTTCGACGTCTGCGATATTTTAAGGCAGAGCCTTTCCAACAAGGCTAAAGAGGTATATTTTGCCATAATGGAGAGCTTCCGCTATCACGATAAAGAAGCCTTTGAGGATAACTGCTCCCTCTTTGAGAAGACACTTCTTTCTATAGACAGAATCCTCGCCACAAGAGACGAGCTGAGCTTCCACACTCATATAAATGAAGCTATGGCAAATGCCTGCTGTGACGAGCATAAAGAGCTTTTCAGACAAAATGAAGTTGCTCTCATCACTATCTGGGGTCCCTATGTCAACAATGAGCTTTTCGACTATGCATGGAAAGAATGGGCAGGCCTTGTGAAAGATTACTATCTCCCCCGTTGGCAGATGTTTTTCAATGAGCTTAGAGCATCCTTCGGTGAGGATATCAGACACATTTCCGATACACCTTTCCATCATAACGAAAGAAACGACTATGAAACCACCGAGTTTCAGCAGAAGCTCCGTGACTTTGAATATAGCTTTACTTATTCTTATAAGGGTACTCCCCGAAAGGGCGAAGACACAATAGCTGTTGCAAGAGAGCTTGCGGAAAAGTTTGCAGAAATTATATAAAAATAAAGCAAGTAAAGTTTTGTCAAACTTTTACAAAAGTTTGCAGAGTGCTAGACAGCGTCTCGCAAATAAAAAAATATAGCAGAGTGTAAAAAAAATGCACTCTGCTTTTTTATGCATACGCTCGCCGCGGGGCATTACTTTTTCCTGCCGTGGAAAAAGTAATCAAAAACACGGTGATGCTTTCCAAACCTTACAATTTCCTTAAGTATCTATCAAAGCTATTGCCTCGGCGCTTCACCCTTGCTATAATAAAATTACAACAAACCGAAAGGAGAATCCCTATGAAGAAACATTTATCAAAACTGCAATCTACACTGATCTTTGCATTTATGACACTGCTGCACTGTATTTGTTCTGTGGCTGTGTTTTTACTTGCAAATAGTCCGCTGAACGATATCAACATTCCTGAATTAATATTACCACTCATCTTCTTCTCACCCTTTCTTGTTCCCGTTATCTGTGATATTGCATTAAGAAAGAAGACCGATATCAACCCCTTTGCCACTTTATTTTCCCCTGTTTTAGCGTCAATAATTTTCTTCGCATTCTACATCATATCCCCAACACCTGAGGGTTCGCCCTATTTCGGTGAAAACTATACTTTCGTATTTCTTGCTTTAATCAGCTTTGCTGTCAGATGTGTTTACACCATAGTTGACCTTATACTGCTGAAAAGATATAAGCAGATAATCGTTGGTGTTCTCGTGGCAGTTATAGGTATCGGCTCTGTAGTCGGAGGCTTTATGCTGGAAGATGATATAAGCAGATATATCGTCAATATGGGTACCGGTACCGCCGACAGAACAGGCTCCTGGGGTTCCATAAATCAGGACGTTGAGCGTGGCAAAGACTGGCAGCAGATAGTAACCGACACTCCCTTCAAGCTCGGCGAAATCACACCTGTAACAGAAGACGGCTTTACCGACAACTATTGCGATAAAGGCACATACCCCCATATAGACGGCTCAACTGTCTGCGTACCAATGGCGGTGGAATTTGCAAGGCAGCACTTAGGCTTCCATGACAGAACAGCTAATCAGTTCGTGCAGTTTTCCACCACACACCCTGCTTATGAAAATCTTATTCATAAAGAAAACACACGTGAAAACTATGTCCACTATGAGCTTGATGCTTTTATCGATATGTCAAATGTTGACCTTGTGATTGCAACGGAACCTTCAGACGAAGAACTCACCTTAGCTGACAATTGGGGTGTAGAGCTTAAGAAAACTCCCGTATGCTATGACGCTTTCGTTTTCATCACTCACAAAAACAACCCCGTTGACAGCTTAACCGTAGAGCAGATAAAAAAGATATACTCAGGTGAAATCACCAATTGGAAGGATGTTGGCGGTAAAAACGAAAAAATCAGAGCCTTTCAGCGCGAAAAAAACTCAGGCTCACAGACGGCTATGGAAAACCTTGTTATGGGCGGAGCCGATATGATAGACCCCATTGAGGTCAAGGTCATTGAAGGTATGGGCATGCTTGTAGATGCCGTGGCAGAATATGAAAACGAAACTGCAAGCCTCGGCTACACCTACAGATATTATATCGATACCCTTTATAAAAACGACAACATCAAGACTATTGCCGTTAACGGCATTTCACCCACAGATGAAAATATAAGAAGCAAGGCTTATCCCTTTTCCACAAATTATTACGGTGTTATCCGTCAGGGTGAAGAAGATAAAATCGGCGGACAGTTCCTTAATTGGATGCTCTCAGATGAGGGACAGAAATGTATTGCTCAGGCAGGGTATATCACCCTTTCATGAAGCGAAGCTTCAATTCATGGCGAAGCCAATTCATGCACTTGTGCAATTCATGACCGAAGGTCAATTCATTCTTGCACCGCAGGTGCATATCGAGCCGTAAGGCATATCGAGTGCGAAGCACATATCG
>JAZTYQ010000099.1:0-5036 GCA_045637065.1 Acutalibacteraceae bacterium | reverse complement strand
GAATTTTGCTTTGTCCATCTGGATCTCAAAACGATTGGTGCCGTGAGCATCACCGGTTGAGGTTACAAACACACCCGTTGCACCGTTTTCATATTCAACATAAGCCGTAACATCGTCTTCAACCTCTATATCGTGCCATTTGCCGTATTGGAGATGTGCATGTACCTTAACGGGCATACCGCAAATCCATTGCCATAAATCAAGCTGATGGGGACATTGATTGAGGAGTACACCGCCTCCTTCACCTGCCCAGGTAGCTCGCCATCCGCCTGAATTATAATATGCCTGAGGGCGGTACCAGGTAGTAATGAGCCAGTTGGTACGTCTGATGCTGCCGTATTTACCTGACTGTACAAGTTCACGAAGCTTTCTGTAAACACAGTTGGTACGCTGATTGAACATCATTCCGAAAACTACTTCAGGGTGTCTGTCAGCTTCTTCGTTCATTTCTCTGACCTGCTTTGTATAAACGCCTGACGGCTTTTCGAGCATAACATGAATAGAGCGTTTCATGCATTCAATAGCAAGGCCCGGATGATCATAGTGGGGTACAGCAATAATGCAGGCGTCCATAAGTCCGCTGTCAAGCATTTCTATATCATCACTGAAATATGCAACATTCTTGCCGTATTTCTGTTTCTTTGCCCATTCAAGTCTTTGTGGGTTAGTGTCTGCAATAGCAGTGATTTCGATATGGGGGCATAAGCCTAATTTAATGCTTCTTGCATGGCCTGAGCCCATATTTCCTATTCCGATAATACCAACTCTTATCTTTTTCATCATTCAAAACCTCTTGATTTCAAAAATTCATAGCTTCTTCTGAGACAATCGAAGGGATTTTCCTTATTGCAGTCATCCTGTTCAACGAGCATATACTCTGTGCCGGCTTTTTCTGCAGCATAAAATACTCTGTCAAAATTGATGTTACCCTCTCCGATAACTGCCATTTTTCTGTCGAATCTATGGTCTTTCAGGTGAATGCAAGGAACTCTTCCCGAAAGCTTTTCAATCCAGTATGCGGGGTCTGCTCCTGCTGTCTGTGCCCAATATGTATCGAAGGTAAATCCCATAATTTCAGGTGAAAACTGCTCGGCAAGATACTCAAGAACAATACCGTCTTTGTATCTGCGGAATTCTTTTTCGTGATTATGATACATAAAGTATCTGCCCTCTTCTTTTATGGCTTTTGCTACAGGCAGATATTTTGACAGGAACTTATCCATATCTTTTTCGCTTCCGTCAAAGCCGTACCAGCCCAGTCCTACATAATTACAGTCAAAAGTATAATGGTCACGGGCAACCTTTGAAGGATTCTTTACAAGATCATCTGCAGGGATGTGTGTGATTACACACTTAAGATCGCACTTTTTAAGCTGTTCCTCCAGCCATTCGGGTTCATATTTGCAAGTACCCGAAACCTGAACTGTCTTATAGCCGATATCTGCTACTCTTTCGAGGGTTTCAGCAAACTTCTTTTTGGTTTTACAGAAGTCTCTTACTGTATAAAGCTGTGCACCGATTTCCATAATATTTCCTCGTTAAATAAGTTCTCTGAAGCTATCACAAGCAACATCAAAGGCTGTGTTGCTGTCAGAATACTTATAGCTTATCTGCCTCTTTTCGCCTATACGCTCAAGAAACTTAAGCCCTTTGAAAGCTATCAGATGAGGTTCAATTGTAAAGTTGGTACCGCCAAGTGAGATGTATTCCTGAGTGATTTTCTGCACATTTCCGGCTCCCTTACCTGCAGGTACAACAAAACCCGACGGCAGAGCATCCTTTATATGCATATAGTAAACATAATCTTTCAGCATCTCCCAGGCATTTAATGTGTGGGCACCGCACTGAACAAAGTTAGCCGGGTCAAAAACACCCTTGATGTCGGGGAGTGCCTTGTGTATGTTGAGGCATCTTTCAGCTGTATCACCATAAATACCCTTTTCGTTTTCGTGACAAAGAACAATATCATACTCCTTTGCCACTTCGCAGAATTGTCCGAGACGGTCTATGACCTCGTTTTTGTAATTGTCGGGATTCTTTCTTTTAGGTGTATAGAACGAGAAAAGCCTGATGTTGTGGCTATCGAGAGCTTTTGCAATTTCAAGAGTGTGCTTGAATTTATCGAGATGCTTACCGAAGTCATCGGTTATATTGATTTTGCCTATAGGGGAACCGACTGACCAGACACAAAGCCCATTTGTATCAAGCTTGTTTTTAACTTCTTTTGCCTTTTCTACTGTTATATCGGAAACGTTGGTGCCGTCAACATTTCTGATTTCCATTCCTTGAAGATTGTTGCGTATGAGAGCCTTTATCTGTGAGTCAATATCAGCACTTGCTTCATCGGAAAAGGCATAGACTCTGATGTCACTCATAATTATTTCTCCTTTCAGATTTTCTGCGGAAATTATGTATGGTGGGATAATTCTTATTTGTTAAGTCAATTATACCACCCGTAAAACAAAAAGGCAACAGTTTACCATAGTGATACCAAATCAAAGCAAGGGATACCACTGTGAAAACCACACTTACGTTTTGAAAGTGTGGTTTTGTATATATTACTTTATCTTGCAAGAACGATTGTTTTAGTTTCGCCTTTATTGAAGCTTACATTCTGTTCTTCGCCACCGTAAACGCTGACTTTGATAGTCTGATCTTTGTCACTTGTGATTGTGATTGTCACGTTTTCAGCAGTCCATTTCAGATTAACTTCTGCATTTGTTCTTGCTCTGAGACCTTCAATACTGCCCTCACTCCATTCATCGGGAAGTGCAGGAAGTGCCTCGATTACGCCATCGTTTGAGTAAAGAAGCATTTCGTCGATGATACCGATGGTACCGATGCTTGTATCGGTGCAGAATACGCCCCAACCATCGTGAGTGTTATGGTCGGTCATAAGAGATGTGTAATAGATGTTATCTGACATAAGTGCCATAAGTGAGTTGTAGCAGGAATCTGCATTCTTAAGTCTTGCGGCAACAAGCGCTTTATGTACCCAGCCGTGTGATGCGATGTCATCTTCACCCTGATTTTCTCTGTTTCTGTTTTCGATAGCCTGATTACAAGCGTCTACAAGAGCCTGATTATCCTGAGTTTCAAATGCAGGCCAAGCAGGATACAGGTGGCTTATGTGACGGTGCTTGTTGTTTTCCTGATACTCTTTCATGGCCCACTCGCAAAGAGCACCGCTTTCATCGTACTTGTATTCAGGGAGAACTTCCATAAGATTTTCCCACTTAGCTACTCTTTCTTCCCAACCTTCAGCCTTTACGACCTTTTCCATTTCGATTGTCATACGAAGGCCGTCTTTTGCTGCGGCAATATCCATAGTTGAGTTTGCGGTAATGGTTGAATCGTAGTCACCGAGAGGATAGTTTTCGGGTGAATATGAAGGGATGATAAGATATTTTTCACCGGGAAGAAGAGCTGTCTTGCCTTCTTCCTATCTTGGATTTCCGTCAGTGTCTGTAAAGTATTCGGGTGTGCAGATCTGCTCCCAGAAGTTTGCCTGCTTTGTAAGAAGCGGAAGAAGAATATCCTTTTCAAGGTCAAGTTCTTCACCGTTATATTCAATTGTTTTGTTGCCGTAGCACTGCCAGAATTCATAGATAGGAAGAAGCATCCAGGAAGCACCTGCATTCCAGTACTGGAACGGATACCAACGGCTATATTCAACCATCATCGCTCTGTCACCGTCTGTGTTTACGGGTACCTGTATAGCGTCAGTCATGCCATAGGTTTTAGCGGCATTTTCTTCCCAGTCGGGAATCTGCTTAAGAACAAACTTGATGTAGCTTTCGCCCGCGGCATAAATATTACCTGTGTTCATACCCGAAGACTGGAGGTTTACATTGGCATCCATAGTGTAAATGCCTCTCCAACCTGAGTTCCATTCACCTGTCCACATACCGCAAAGTCTTGGGAAGGATGTGCCTGCACAGCAAATCTGTGCATATCTGCCCTGATTATAGGCTCTTTCCACAAGAGTCGGAAGAAGGGTTTCGCTGTTCTGCTGGAAAGCAATAAGATGCTCATTTGCTACTTCCTCATAACCGTCATCACCCAGGTCAAACTTAACTGTGTTAAAAAGTGCTGACTGTTCTTCAGCATGAGGAGCGAGAGCTTTTTCGTAGCTGAACTTGCCGTCAACACTGTACTTTTCGGCAACGGCTGTTGTGTAAGCGTTGAGCTCATCTAAAAGAGCATAGCTGTCAGCATCCTTGAAGTCCTCAAACTTACCCATATCAAAAGTACGGTCAGACTTTGTGATGAGGTAAACCTCACTTGCACCTGAAATCTTAATGGCTGCATTTTGCTCTTTTGCTACATTTTCGCTGTCGTTAGTTGAGTCGAGTACAACTCTCTCCTTTTTACCATCGACAACGATAACCTTTGTGAAACCGCACCAACCGCCATCTTTGAGCTCGCTGTTTTCGTATGAGGGATAGTGAGCTATATGTGCGATGTATGTAGCATCATCGTCAACGAGCTTCTTATATCTCATATCTTTTTCGTTTCCTGCCCCCCAACCTCTGAGTGACCAGCAGTCCTGAAGTGAAAGGGTCATATTGATTTTTGCACCAAGGTTTGACTTAGTGATTTTTGTGATTGTGACATTATCTTCTCTTGAAGAAAATGTAAGTCTTTCCCATTTACCTCTGATGTCAGTATACTTGACACCAACCTCTGCAGTTTCATAATCTGTCCAGCGGATATAATCATAATAGGGAAGCTTCGTGATTTCCATTCTGAGGACATGTGAGGGATGATAAGCATAAAAATATGTAGATTGTCTGCCATCGCAATCCCATGCAGCATTGCCATTGATAACATTTTGTCTTGCATCATCAAGCTGATCTGTCACTTCTTCGGGAGTGTAACGGGGATCATTTGAGGGCATAAGGAAGTTGATGTTATTATAGATGATACTGTCGCTGTAAGGTGAACCTGCAATTACAGCACCGTTTTCACCGTTACCTGTAACCATACCATCAAACCAGCTTATTGTATCCTCGTGTTCTCTTGCATAGGGTACA
>JAZTYQ010000098.1:0-1676 GCA_045637065.1 Acutalibacteraceae bacterium | reverse complement strand
GCCTCCGACTTTGCTCTCTTTAAAAGTCTGTTAGCAATTCGAGGTGTACCTCTTGAACGAGAAGCAATCTCAAGGGCGCCGTATTTTTCAATATCAATGCCAAGGATACCTGCACTTCTTGTAACAATTTGCGCAAGCTCTTCGGGAGTGTAAAGTTCAAGACGAAGTATTACACCAAATCTGTCACGAAGAGGCGCTGAAAGCTGACCTGCTCTTGTGGTAGCACCGACAAGTGTGAACTTCGGAAGGTCAAGTCTTATTGATCTTGCCGAGGGGCCCTTACCGATGATAATGTCAAGGGCGTTATCCTCCATTGCAGGATAGAGAACTTCTTCAACGCTTCTGTTAAGGCGGTGAATTTCGTCTATGAAAAGCACATCACCTTCGTTGAGGTTTGTAAGAAGCGCCGCGAGGTCACCCTGCTTTTCAATAGCAGGACCTGATGTCACGCGGAAGTTTACATTCATCTCGTTGGCAATAATACCTGCAAGGGTTGTCTTACCCAGACCCGGAGGACCGTAGAGAAGCACGTGGTCGAGACTCTCTCCTCTTGCCTTTGCAGCCTTTATATACACTTCGAGATTTTCCTTCGCCTTTTCCTGACCGATATATTCGGTAAGCATCTTCGGGCGAAGTGAGGTTTCTATATCTGAGTCAAAGCCCGTATAATCGGGAGCTACAATTCTTTCTTCAAAATCCATTTTATTTCACCTGCAATTACATCTTGCTTAAAAGCTTAAGTGCCTGTTTGATAATAGTCTGTACGGGAAGTGAGGGATCAACCTTACTAACAGCGGTTGCAGCCTCTGACTGCGAGTAGCCAAGCATTGACAGTGCTGCAATAGCCTCGCTTGTGTTTGGCATTTCTGTAGCAGCGCTGATTTTGTCTGCGCTTTCGAAAAGTTCACCGTCAGTTACAATATTTTTAACCTTATCCTTAAGGTCAAGGATAATTCGCTGTGCTATTTTAGGTCCGATACCGCTTGCACGGGTAATTGACTTTGCATCCTTGGTGGAAATTGCAAGGGCGATTTCGTCAACTGTAAGCTCTGATAAAATTGCAAGAGCTGCCTTTGGTCCCACTCCGTTGACGGTTATAAGCATCTTGAACCACTCAAGCTCATATTCTGTGGAAAAGCCGAAAAGGTCAAGAGCATCCTCTCTTACATTGAGGTGGGTATAAACTGTTGCCTCGGATTTATCATCGGGTAAATCATAAAGGGTAAAGCGTGATGTGTAGCACATAAAACCAACACCGCCACAGCTGATTACAGCATAGTTGATACCCTTATTTATCACCTTGCCTGTGAGTGAATAGAACATAGCTTATATCCCCTTTCTGATTCGTAAATTATTAGTCATAAGTGAACCGCTCGCATGGGCATGGCAGATAGCCATAGCAAGAGCATCTGCTGTATCATCAGGCTTGGGCACTTTCTCCAGAGCAAGGATTCTTCTTGTCATTTCCTGAACCTGCTTCTTTTCAGCTCTGCCGTAGCCGACAACACTCTGTTTAACCTGCAAGGGTGTGTATTCAAAGGCAGGTACCATATTTTTCTGTGCGGCAAGCATTATAACGCCTCTTGCCTGACTTACATCAATTACAGTCTTTGCATTGTTGTTGTAAAAGAGGTTTTCGATAGCCATGGCTTCAGGTTTGTGTCGCTCAATTATAT
>JAZTYQ010000097.1:0-21482 GCA_045637065.1 Acutalibacteraceae bacterium | reverse complement strand
GCTACGATCCGACTTGATTTCAATTTCTGTTTCCTCACCGTCAGCCATATTTTTAAGTTTTGCCTTACCGCTTTCAATTTCACTGTCACCGAGTACCACTGTATAAGCCGCACCGATTTTGTTGGCGTACTTCATCTGAGCTTTAACGCTTCTGCCAACGATGTCAAACTGAGCGTGCATACCGTTGCCTCTGATATCTGATGCAATCTGTGAAGCCTTGAGAGTTGCGTTTTCACCCATAGAGGCGATATAAAGGTCGCACTTTGCTTCTGGCGGGAACTCAATTCCCTGAGCCTGCATAAGAAGAAGCAGTCTTTCCATACCCATAGCAAAGCCGAGAGCAGGTGTGTGGTTGCCGCCGATTTCTTCAACAAGACCGTCATATCTGCCGCCACCGCAAACGGTACCCTGCGCGCCGATTTCAGTTGAAACGAACTCGAATACGGTTTTGGTGTAATAGTCAAGACCTCTTACGATTGAGGGATTAACCTCATAAGGAATATTCATCACATCGAGATACTGCTGAACCTTTTCGAAGTGGTCGTGACACTCGTCACAAAGATAGTCCGTCACCTTGGGAGCATCCTTAGCAATCTCTGAGCAAACAGGACTCTTGCAGTCGAGGATTCTCATGGGATTTCTCTCAAGTCTGCCGAGGCAGGTTGCGCAAAGTTCGTCTTTTTTGCTCTCGAAATACTTCTGAAGTGCTTCGTGATAGTGCTTTCTGCATTCAGGACAGCCGATAGAGTTAATCTGAATCTTGAGATTCTTTACATCGAGGAATGCGAAGATATCATTTACCAGTGCAATAAGCTCAGCATCTGCAGCAGGTGAAGCGGTACCGAAGCACTCACAGCCGAACTGATGGAACTCACGAAGTCTGCCTGCCTGAGGCTTTTCATAGCGATAGCAGGAAATGAGATAGCAGACCTTCTGAGGCTGAGCCTCGTTGAAAAGTCCGTGTTCGATATATGAGCGTACCACACCTGCGGTGCCTTCGGGGCGAAGAGTAATTGAGCGTCCGCCCTTATCGTCGAAGGTGTACATTTCCTTCTGCACAACGTCTGTTGTGTCGCCTACGCCTCTCTGAAAAAGCTCCGTGTGTTCAAAAACAGGAACTCTTATCTCTTTGTAGCCGTAATTCTTTGCAATTTCGAGAACTGACTGCTCAACAAACTGAATCTTGTAGCTCTCTGAGGGCAGTGTGTCCTGTGTGCCCTTGATTGATTTTGTTACCAATGCCATTATTTATCCTCCAGTGTAATAAATTCGGAATTATGAATTCGGAATTCGGAATTGCGGCCGACTTCCGAATAACGGGCAGTGTGTACCCGCAGAATATATTTTATTAAATTTCAAGATTATTTTTTTCTGCAAATTCTTCTAACATATCATTGATCTCTTGTTCATTTTTATAGAACACATCATCGCATTGTTCTATTATTTCTTCAGACTCTTCATCATCCTCGTTTTCTTCCAAAATCAAATATGCCTTATAAGCCTTTTGCAAGTTGCTTTTTAGATTTGGTGAGAGAATAGTTTCTAACACAGACATTTCTTTTTGCAAATCACCTGTATTCGCAATATTCATAAAGTATTGGTCGTGACCGCCGTTATTGATTTCACTTTGATAGGTCATCAATTCTGCATAAGGTGACTCTACTTGTCCTTCTACCCACAGATCCCACAGATTATTCCATTTCTTTTCATTGTCGGTTAATTCAACCTTCTTTTTCTTAAAAAAGTCAAACAATCCCATAAAATCATCCTCTTTATAAACTTCAGATTTTATATCATACTTCCTCGGCGGGTAGCAATTTACCTTACGGGTGTGGGTTCCCCGCAATTCCGAATTCCGAATTCCGAATTAAAAAGCTTCATCCACAATGCCTCAGCATTGGGGATGAAGCTTAAACTCCACGGTACCACCCCGATTGAACGCATAACGTTCCACTCGATGCCTTAACGCGGCAAACGGACTTTCGTCAGCTCGGGAATGTCTTCGCCTTACCCCTGCACAAGCACTTCCAGCCTAAGGTGCTTTTCTCTGTAGTGTGGTGGAAAGGTTACTCTTTTCCGTCAACGCTTTTAGGTTATTATTATTTTCGGATTAACCGTTTCTTACAATTTCACGCCAGTCAAGGTCGCCTCTTTCAAGGGCGTGGATATGAGCCTCTGCAGTTGCAATATTTGTTGCAACCGGAATGTTGTGAACATCGCAAAGTCTTAAGAGATTTGCTTCGTTAGGCTCAGTGCTCTTAGCTGTTATGGGGTCTCTGAAAAGCAGAAGCAAGTCAATTTCGTTGCAGGCAATTCTTGCAGAAATCTGCTCTTCGCCGCCCTGATAGCCACAAAGGAACTTGGTTATATCAAGGCCTGTTGCTTCACTGACTATCTTGCCTGTTGTACCCGTTGCACAAAGGCTGTGCTTGCTGAGCGTTCCACAGTATGCAATACAGAACTGAGTCATCAACTCTTTTTTCGCATCGTGTGCAATAAGTGCAATATTCAAAATCACTTCCACCTTTCAATCAAATTCAATAATATAATAACAAAATTTTTGTCGTAATGCAATAGATTTAGTGAAAAAATAACATAAAAACTGAATTTTTATTCACTTTATACCTTCAGAGCTGCATTTTTGCCTGCAATTCTCTTTGCAATATTAGTCAGTGCCTTATATGACACCTGACCTTTTTTATAAATAGTTCTGCCCATTGAGCCAAGTCTGATTTTCGGGTCTTCGGGTACTATGCCTATGAGCTGAATCTGTGTTGAGTCAATAACCGAGTCAAAGTTGAGAAGTCTGCCTTTGACAATATCCTTTTTGGATACTCTGTTTATTACAAGACGGATATTATCCACACCAAGTCTTTCTATTTCTCTGCCGGCTGTGCAGGCACTTCTCACACACACGAGGTCGGGAGTTGAAACCACTATCGCTCTGTCTGCAACTGACACTGCAAGGTGAAGACCTCTGTCAATGCCTGCAGGAGCATCAAGGAGAATGTAGTCATAATCTGCCTCGTATTTTCTGACAAGCCACTTCATTGAGAAATCACTTATATTGTCATAGCTTTCGGGACAGGTGACAATACTCAGACCCTCGTTTTCATAAACAGCCTGGTCATGCTCGCATCTGCCGAAAATAACATCGCCGAAATTATAAACCAATTTTTCCGTAACGCCTGTAAGAAGGTCGAGACTTCTCAGGCAGTCACAGTCTATTAAAAGCACTCTCTGACCCATGGCGCTGAGAGCCTTGCCCAGACCTACGCAGATGGAGGTTTTTCCTACACCGCCCTTGCCTGAGGCTATTACAATTTTCTGTGCCATAATATTCCCCTCTTGTTTTATTGAAGTAAGCTGCTTTCGCTCTGAATATTTTCATCGGTATCCTTCTCCGCGAAGTAATGCTCGAGAATTGCCGATGCTATGGGAGCTGTTGAACCACCGCTGCCTGCACCTTCAACTGCAACACAAACTGCAATCTCAGGCTTTTCATAAGGTGCAAAAGCAATAATGAAGCCGTTATAGGTTTCTATCATTTTTCCGTTTACTCTCTTTGCAACGGTTGTGGTACCCGTTTTGGCTGCAACCTTGCAGGGTATATTATTGAAACGTGCATAGCTTTCGGTACCTACAAGGAGCATACCTCTGTGAACGAGGTCCCAGTTTTCATCTGAGAAGTTAGCCTTTGAAAGCACCTGAGGAGCATTTTCCATAACTGTTTCGGAAAGGTCTGCACTTTTTACGCTTCTTATAACGTGAGTTCTGTAGCGTGTACCTCTGTTGGCAATTGTTGAAGCATAGGCACAAAGCTGCACGGGTGTGAACTGATTGTCGCCGTGACCGATACCTGCCTGAATTGTAAGACCGGGAGTCCACATAACGCCCACACTTTCTCTGTGTTCAACGCTGTCAACAGTGCCTTCGCTTTCTGTCAGCTCAATACCCGTAGGCTCTCCGAGACCGAACATTGCAAAGTAGTTATTGAGCTTTTCTATACCTAAAAGGCGTGAGGTTTCATAGAAGAAAATGTTGCAGGAATTGAACAGTGCCTTCACAACATTCTGATAGCCGTGTATATCAGTGCAACCGGGCTGATAGTCTTTATAATGTCTGTAGATGCCTGTGCATACAACACCGGTGTCGCCTGAAATAGCACCCTCTTCAAGACCCGCCATAGCAACTGCAGGCTTAATGGTAGAACCCGGTGTATAGGTACTGCGCAAAGCTCTGTTCCAAAGTGGTTTTCTTTCGTCTTTGACCAGCTTGTCATAGTTATCCTGATATGTGGAGTTATCATAGGTAGGATATGATGCCATAGCCAGCACCTCATTGCTGTTTGTATCCATAACAACAACAGAGCCTGAAAGACGGTAGCTTCTCTTGGTTGAATCCTGCAGCTTTGCAATGCCCTCTCTGAGAGCATCCTGGGCAACCATCTGCAAATCTCTGCTTATGGTGAGAATTACCGTATCACCCTGAACAGGTTTGAGAGTATGCTGCTCGGTTTTGTTGCCCTCGGCATCTGTGGTTATGGTCTTTTCACCGTTGGTGCCGCGAAGATAGCTTTCCATTGTCAGCTCAATACCGCTTTTGCCGATAACGTCGTTTATGGTGTAGCCCTGCTCTTTTTTAGCCTCATATTCCTCTTCACTGACATTGGCAACTATACCTAAAATGTGCGGCGCAAGAGTACCGTCGTAGTATTCTCTTACACTTGCTACCTGAACATCAACTCCCGGGAAGTGGTCGCTTCTTTCCTTGACGGCGGAAACAAGAGTGCTTGAAACATCGCTTGCGAACTCATAGTTTCTGCCTGTGTTGAAGCCGTCCTTTACCATTGAATAATAAACAGAGGCAATGTCTCTTGCATCCTTGAGGCTGTAATCCTGAAGCTTATATTTGCTGCTCAGAGCATCAAAGCAGTTTTCAACGCTTGCATAATAGTTAAGGTCAAGGAATGCTTCACTCTTGAGATATGAAACCTCGTTTTTCTTTTCACTGTCAAATTTCAGTGTACCTTTTTTTGTTATCTTTATGGGAAGCTCATCATTCCACTCAACCTTGTTTTTGTCAAACATTCTGATAAGCTCAATTATAATCTTGTTTCTCTCGGTGTAATCCTTAGGGAAAGCAAGATAGTTGAATATGATTTTGTTAACCTGTTTATTTGTTACGAGAGGATAGCCATAGCGGTCTAAAATCTCGCCTCTTATTGCGGGTACGGACACAGACACAACTGAAACAGCAGTGTCCTTACCTTTATTGGTACCCACAACCTGAATATTAAAAATATGAACAAGGAAGGTTAAAAACAGTACGCCTATAACAGCGAACACAATCATATTTCTTTTTTTAGCAACCTTTCCTGACATAAGCAATACTCCTTTCCCTGATTTTCTTTATTTTACTCAAACAACCTTAAAACGACCTTACGGTTTTATCTTTCGGGGTAAGCTGCACAATAAAACGCACAATATAATAATAGATAAATGTAAACAGCACAGTGTAAACCGCACCGGGCAGATAAAACTGACAATAGAGGCTCCACGCGCCCTCATAGCCCTTCACAAGCACAAAAAGCATCCAATAAACGGTGCTAACTGAAAGAGCGGATACACCCGAAAGTATAAGTGCGGAAAGGATATTATTACGCATAAGATATGTTATTGCCGCCCCTGACACAAAGCCTGCCACGGCAAGAGATATGCTGAAAAATCCGTCACCTGCCGCACTTGCAGAATCCCACAAAGCTCCGCACAACACACCGAAAGCAAGTCCGCCGAGACTTTTTTCATACATGGCTATACATACGCAAAGGGGAATAAGAAGCATTGCCTTAGCCCCGAAGAAATCGGGCACAGCGGCATCAGTGTGCTGAAATGCAGCCGTTAAAACCGCAAGCAAGATGAAAAGAGTGCGTCTTATATATAATTTTTTATTATCGCTGAATTTCACTCTCTTCACCCTTTCTTTTATCAGTCTATTATTTCTTCAATTCCCTGACCCTCAAAGTCAGTTATAATGAATAAATCCTCTAAAGTTTTTATATTCACACCAGGCTCAATTACGGCATAGTTTGAAAGGTCATATTCACTTTCACACACCTCGTTGACCGTACCGATAATAAGCCCCTTGGGATAAGTGCCGCCTATACCTGAGGTGAGAATTATGCCTCCCGGAGACACGGCAGTTGTTCTTTCAAGGCCTGAAAAAACACAGTTACCCTTTTGTGAATATTCAATTGTTGTGGTCACATAAGCTGTTTCTCTTGTTTTGCTGTCGAGGGCGCTTATATTTACCTCCGGGTTGAGAATTGACTCAACAACACTGTATGACGGATGCACCTTCTTGACGATGCCCACAACATAATTACCGTAAACGGCAGGGTCATTGACGCTTACACCGTCATTTGAACCCTTATCTATAATCAGCGAAATGAACATATCAGCACTGTCTGTACCGATAATACCTGCTCTTTCCAGTTTGAAGTCAGGATTTTCTTCTTTTACTCCCAACATAGTTTCATAAGAGGAAAGCTTCTGCTGCATTTCGTTGTAATCAACAAGCTGATTTTCACATTCGGCTATTTTCTGACGAAGGCGTTCAATTTCTTTTTTATAGCTGCCTGAGCTTTCAAAGCTGTCACCGAGCCATCTGATATTTTCAGCAACACTGCTGACTATCTTCTGCACAGGACCCAGCCCGCTGCCAAGCACATCAGTAACAGGTGAGGCCCCTCTTGCCGACGCAACGGCTATAACAGCTCCTGCTAAAAGAGCGCCTATCACCAACATAAAAGTTTTGAATTTCCTGCTTTTTAAAAACTGAAGCATTTTTGTTCTCCCAATATTTAATATAATACCTTATCCTCGGCTCTCCTGAAATGGGAGCTGTCAGCATCAGCTGACTGAGGGGTTAAAATCTTTTGCCCACATTTCCGAGAACATCACTTTCAAGATAGATACCCGTGCCGTCAACAACACAGTCAAGGGGGTTGTCCGCAACATGAACAGGCATGCCTGTCTGGGACGCGATGAGCTTGTCTATGCCTCTGAGGAGTGCGCCACCGCCTGTCAAAGTGATACCGTGTTCCATAATGTCTGCTGAAAGCTCGGGAGGTGTCTTTTCGAGTGTAGATTTGACTGCATCAAGAATCTGATTTACACAATCTGAAAGAGCCTCTCTTATTTCTTCACTTGTTATTGTTATATTTTTCGGCAGGCCGTCAACAAGATTTCTGCCCTTGATTTCCATTCTGCCCTCGCCTGCATATTCCATAGCAGAGCCGATTTTAATTTTGATATCCTCGGCAGTTCTCTCACCTACAAGAAGGTTATACTTTTTCTTGATGTAAAGGCTGATTGCACTGTCGAAGCTGTCACCTGCTGCTCTTACGGAGCGTGAGCAGACAATATCACCAAGGGATATAACAGCAACCTCTGATGTGCCGCCACCGATGTCAACTATCATGCTGCCTATTGCCTGAGAAACGGGAAGGCCTGCCCCTATAGCCGCAGCCATAGGCTCTTCAATAAGGCTAACATATTTTGCACCTGCCTCAATAGCAACGTCGTGAACATTTCTTCTTTCAACCTCGGTAACGCCTGAGGGAATGCAGATAACTACTCTGGCCTTGGCAAGGTAGGAGCCGCCAAGTGCCTTTGTAATAAATTTCTTGAGCATTTCGCAAGTAACATCGAAGTCTGCAATAACGCCGTCTGTAAGAGGACGCATGGCTGTGATTGAGCCGGGAGTTCTGCCTATCATTTCCTTAGCCTGAGTGCCTACGGCAACAACCTTGGCAGGCTTTGAGCTGACATTTATTGCAACCACAGAGGGTTCTCTTATAACAATGCCCTTGCCCTTGACGAAAACAAGAGTGTTGGCAGTTCCTAAATCTATACCTATATCCTGTGAAAATAACATATTTTTACGCTCCTTCCGGACAATTGAAATATCAAGACATAATAAGATATTATATTATACAATAAAAACGTATCTTACTCAATAGCAAAGAGAAAAAATTATTACTTTTTTAATGAATAAAAACTATCCCGATATGTATTTTTGACAAAAGAGAATTTGTTAATACATTGCTGTGAGCAAGCTGACAAATTAAAAGAAAACGTCTGCAAGGAAAATCCCCTGCAGACTTGAAATTATTATTTAAGTGCATCTTTCAGCTGATTCATAGCCTTGACGATAATCTCCCGCGGACAAGCCAAAACCACTCTCTGGAACTGATTTGCAATTTCGCCGAAGATTTTTCCTGCATCAAGCCAGAGCTTTGCCTTATTTATGATGAGATCATCAAGCTCCTGTGAGGTAAGACCGAGACCGCTGCAGTCAAGCCATGCAAAATATGTGCCTTCCGGCTCAACAAGTTTGATTTCAGGAATGTTATCCTTAAGGAAGTCTCTTATATAGTCAAGGTTTCCCCTGATATATTTTTTCATCTCAAGGCTCCATTCATAGCCGTCCTTGTAGGCAGCCTTGCAGGCAACGATGCCGAGATTATTCATAACGGTATAGCCTGAGCCTGCGATTTCCTGCTGATATCTTTCTCTTATATCGGCAGAGGGTATCCAGATATTTGAAAGCTGAAGACCTGCAACATTAAAGGTCTTGCTGGGTGCGGTGCAGATGATAACTCTGTCAAGCATATCAGGGCAAGCCTGAGTGAACACTGTGTGAGGATGACCCTCCCATGTGAAGTCACAGTGAATTTCATCGGAAACGACATATACGCCGTACTTCTTGCAGATTTCACCGAGCTTCTGAAGCTCCTGTTTAGTCCACACTCTGCAGACGGGGTTGTGAGGTGAGCAGAGAATGAAGAGCTTTACATCATTTTCCTTAATCTTATTCTCGAAATCCTCAAAGTCGATTGTATATCTTCCCTCACTGTAAACAAGGGGGCTTTCGATAATCTGGCGGTTGTTATTTTTGATAACATTATAAAACGGATAGTAAACAGGAGGCTGAATTATAACAGCTTCACCCTCTTTTGTCAGAGCGCGCACAGCCATTGCAAGAGCATAAACCACTCCGGGAGTTTTCACAAGCCAATCTCTTTCAGGCACCCAGCTGAAATGCTCTTTAAACCAAGACACAACTATGTCATAGTAATCATCTTTGGTGTCACTGTAACCGAAAATGCCATGATTTACACTGTTCTGCAGTGCTTCAATCACACAGGGAGGTGCCTTGAAGTCCATATCTGCAACCCACATAGGAAGCACATCGGCAGGGAGATTATTTTCGAGAGCAAAATCATGCTTAAGACTGTTTGTATTCCTTCTGTCAATGACAGCATCAAAATTAACATTATTCATTTTACTACCTCTTTTTTGATATTCTTAACACACTAAAAGGCATTCATTGCGGCATCGGCAATTCATAGTTAATCTTCTTCCTTATTCGGGAAAAATGTTGACATAAGTGCTGCGGGAGTGAGATTCTTTTTAAGGTGTCCCCATGTGTCTCTGAGACGAATCTGCTTTTTGGGATCCCATTCACTTTCTGCAGCAGCCTTGATACCCATTGCACGAAGCACGGGAAGCTCGTTTCTTACTCTTACCTTGAAGGATTCATAGTCGGCGTTCATTGACTTTGTCCAGCCTCTTTCACCAACTGCAATCATTCTCGGGAAGCACATATAGCTCATTCTGTCAAAGTCTTCCACATACTCTGTCCAGATGGGTGTTTCAACACCGAGAACACCGTTTCTGCCTGTGCTGCTGAGCTTTTCAAGATAAGGCTCATAATTGTAGGTCTTTGTCAGCGGTGTCATACCGTAGGGATAGTCAAGATAGTAGTGATAGAAGTCCTCGATAATAATTCTGCCGCCTGCATTAGCATATTCTTCGCTCTTGTTTTTCGGATCCATCCAATCGCAGATGATTGTGTTTTTATTGAGAATGCCTGAGTTAAGGCTTTCATTCCAGGCAAGCACTTCCTTACCCTTGCTCTCAAGATATGAAATTACACGGTTAGCAAAATAGCCCTGAAGCTCCTCAACATTATTTAATTTTTCATCCTTGATTCTCTGCTGGCACTTTTCGCAGTTGCACCAACGCGCCTTGGGAGCCTCGTCACCGCCGATATGGATATATTTGCAAGGGAACAGCTCCATTACCTCGTCGAGTACGCCGAAGCAGAAGTCGAAAACCTCTTCCTTACCTGCACAAAGGATATTCTTGAAGATGCCGCCTGTTGTTTCAAGAGGAATCTGCACACCTCTGCATGAAAGCTCGGGGTAAGATGAAACCATGGCAGTAACATGACCAGGCATATCAATTTCAGGCACAACCTCAATGAATCTTTCCTTACAGTAAGCGATAATATCCTTTATCTCTTCCTTGGTGTAGTAGCCGCCGTACTTTTCCATATTTGCTGAGCCGAAGCCATGGCAGTCACGCCATGAACCTTTTTCGTTGAGCAAGGGGTACTTTTCGCTTTCCATTCTCCAGCCCTGGTCATCACAGATATGCCAGTGGAAAATATTGAACTTGTATCTTGCGGCAGCCTCTATGTAGGTTTTGATTTCATCGATAGTCTGCATATGTCTTGCAGAGTCAATCATAAAGCCTCTGTATGGGAAAGCCGGTGCGTCATAGATAACACAGTGGGGAGCCTTGCCTCTTGCAGCAATCTGCTCAAGGGTTTTAATAGCGTAAAACTTGCCCTTTTCACCCTTTGAAACAACCTGAATGCCCTCTTCGTTTATCTTCAGGTAGTATGCCTCATCACTGAAATTTTCGTTTGTGCTGTAGCTGATGTTGTTTAAATCAAGCCAGCTTTCACCGCCTGTGAATCTTACATTGTTCGGTTTTGGGATAACATTGAGAAACATATTTTCACCTCATTTTTGTGCTTACACACTTAGTCTTTTAAATTATACTTTATTTTTTCAGATAATTCAACCGTTAGCCGAATATTTATTACTATTTAACAATTATTTCGGGTGATAAAATGTACAGCATTATAAATCTTCTTTGCGGAATAGGTATGTTTCTCATGGGTATGGCACTTATGAGCGACTACACCACCCTTACCTTCGGAGATAAGCTCAAGGATATTCTCTCCCGTCTTGCGGGGAATAAAATAAGCGGAACCCTTACAGGTTTTGCAGTCACGGGGATAATTCAGTCTTCCTGCGCCACAACTGTTACGGCCGTTTCCTTTGTTGATGCGGGACTTCTTTCTCTAACCGGTGCTGCAGGAATTGTTATGGGCGCAAACATAGGCACAACGGTAACAAGCCTTATAATTGCCTTTAATTTTTCTTCCGTTGCACCCCTTGCCATATTTGTCGGTGCTTTTATGAAGCTGCTTTCAGGAAACAAAAAGATAAAAAACATAGGCATTATTCTCTGCGGCTTCGGCATTTTGTTTGTGGGTCTGAACACCATGGCATCTGCCTTTGAAACGCTGAAAAACAATGCCGCCTTTTTATCCTTTATTGCCTCATCCCGGGGCAAGCTTCAGGGGATACTCACAGGCTTTATAATGACGGCAGTAATGCAAAGCTCCTCGGCAACGGTAGGCATTTTGCAGGCGCTCTCAATGCAAGGTCTTATTCCTGCAGACAGTGCATTCTACATCATTCTCGGTCAGAATATCGGTGCTGTTATTCCCGTGATAATTTCCTCTGTGGGTGCAAATAAAACGGCAAAGCAGGTGGGCATCATTCACCTTCTTTTCAACCTTATCGGCAGTGCTGTTTTTATTGTACTTATGGAGTTTCTGCCTTTTGCAGAGCTTTTCTCTTTCACAGACAGTGACAGTATGAAAATTTCACTTTTTCATATTACCTTCAACACGGTATCAACAATAATTCTTCTGCCTTTTGCAGATTTTCTTATAAACCTCAGTGAAAGAATTGTGTCTTTCAAAATATTGAAAACAAGCCTCAAATCAAAAAAAATCATGTAATGCATTTTCTTTTAAGGGAACTCCCTTTGCTTTTTCCTGTATTTTCCCGTCAATTCGTTAAGATTATCACAAAAACTATATAAAAACACCTTGTTTTTATATATGACAACAAAATTAAAAATTTTTCTCTAAAAGGTTTAATTTTTCTCAGAGTTTGTGTATAATAGAGGAGTAATAATTCAAAAGAATCAGGAGAGAAGAGAATTATGAAAAGATTTTACGAAGGCTGGGTCGGTTTTGAAGGCGGTACATGGACAAGTGAGATAAATGTACGCAGCTTTATTAAACACAATCACGTACCCTATGACGGTGACGAAAGCTTCCTTGAGGACCCTACACAGAATACCCTCGACTTATGGGAGCAGGTGCTTGACCTTTCACGTCAGGAGCGTGAAGCAGGCGGTGTGCTTGATATGGATACTCATATTATTTCAACCATCACTTCACACGGTCCCGGCTATCTCAATAAAGACAAAGAAAGAATCGTCGGATTCCAGACAGACAAGCCCTTCAAGCGTGCTCTTCAACCCTACGGCGGCATCAGAATGGCTGAAAAAGCCTGTGCAGACAATGGCTATAAGGTAGACCCTGAAATCAGCGAATTTTTCAAAATACACAGAAAAACTCACAACGCAGGCGTTTTCGATGCTTACACTCCCGAAATGAGAGCCTGCCGCTCAAGTCATATTATTACAGGTCTTCCCGACGCATACGGCAGAGGCAGAATTATCGGTGACTACCGCCGTGTTGCCCTTTACGGTGTTGACAGACTTATTGAAGATAAATTAGCTCAGAAGGCCACCACCCGTTCAGCTATGTACTCACACGTTATCCGTGCAAGAGAAGAGCTTTCCGAGCAGATAAGAGCTCTCGAAGAGCTTAAGAAGATGGCGCTCAGCTACGGATATGATATTTCACAGCCTGCAAAAAACACAAAAGAGGCTATTCAGTGGCTCTATTTTGCATATCTCGGTGCAGTCAAAGAGCAGAACGGTGCAGCAATGTCTCTCGGCAGAACATCGACCTTCCTTGATGCCTATGCAAGACGCGACCTTGAAAACGGCACCTTCACAGAAAAAGAAATTCAGGAAATGGTTGACCACTTCGTTATGAAACTGCGTCTTATAAAGTTTGCACGTACTCCCGAGTACAACGCACTTTTCTCAGGTGACCCTCAGTGGGTAACAGAGTCAATAGGCGGTTGTGCAATTGACGGCAGACACTTGGTAACAAAAATGTCATTCCGTTACCTTCATACACTCAAGAACTTAGGCCCTGCCCCCGAACCCAACCTCACTGTTCTCTGGTCAACAAGACTTCCTGATAACTTCAAGCGTTACTGCGCCAAGATGTCAATCGAGACCTCATCAATTCAGTATGAAAACGATGACCTTATGCGCTTTACTCACGGTGACGACTATGCAATTGCCTGCTGCGTTTCTTCAATGAGACTCGGTAAGGAAATGCAGTTCTTCGGTGCAAGAGCAAACCTTGCAAAGTGTCTGCTTTACGCTATCAACGGCGGTGTTGACGAAATTACGAAGAAGCAGGTAGGTCCCGAATTCTCACCCATCACCTCAGAATATCTCGACTATGACGAGGTTATGAGAAAATATGACGCTATGATGCGCTGGCTTGCAGAGGTCTATGTCAACACACTTAACATCATTCACTATATGCACGATAAATACTGCTATGAAAGACTGCAGATGGCGCTTCACGATAAGAATGTAACACGTTGGTTTGCAACGGGTATTGCTGGTCTGAGCGTTGTTGCAGACTCACTCTCAGCTATCAAGTACGCTAAGGTTAAGGTAATCAGAGACGAAGACGGGCTTGCAGTTGACTATGAGGTTGAAGGTGACTTCCCAAAATACGGCAACGACGACGACAGAGTTGATGCAATCGCTCACGATATAGTCCATATCTTCATGGAACACGTGAGAAAGAATCACACCTACAGAAACGGTATCCCCACCACATCAATTCTTACAATTACTTCAAACGTAGTTTACGGCAAGGCTACAGGCTCAACACCTGACGGCAGAAAACGCGGCGAAGCCTTCGCTCCCGGTGCTAACCCCATGCATCACCGTGACAGTCACGGTGCAATTGCTTCACTTGCTTCTGTTGCAAAGCTTCCCTTCCTTGATGCGCAGGACGGTATTTCAAATACCTTCTCAATTATCCCCGGCGCACTCGGCAAGGATGACAGAATCTTTGCAGGTGACCTCAGCGTTGACCTTGACTGCAGCACAGGCGCCTGCGCTACCCCCACACTTTTTGAGGGTCTCGACGGCGAATAAAATTTAAGGAGGTAACTGCTATGGCAGCAACACAAAGTCAGATTGACAATCTTGTTTCCCTTCTTGACGGCTATGTTGAAAAGGGCGGACATCACCTTAATATCAATGTTTTCACAAAGGAAACACTTCTTGATGCTCAGGCGCATCCTGAAAAATATCCTCAGCTCACAGTAAGAGTAAGCGGTTATGCCGTTAACTTTATCAAGCTGACAAAGGAACAGCAGGATGAGGTTATTTCAAGAACATTCCACGACAACATTTAAAGAAGGATGTTTAAATGAAAGGTTATATTCATTCGGTAGAAAGCTTCGGCACTGTTGACGGCCCCGGAATACGCTATGTTGTTTTTCTTCAGGGTTGCCCTCTCAGATGCAAATTCTGTCACAATCCCGACACCTGGGAAATGCGGCAGGGTACGGAGATGTCAGCTGACGAGCTGATTGATGCCTATATGAAAAATCGTGCCTTTTATTCAAAGGGCGGCATCACCGTTACGGGTGGAGAACCGCTTATGCAGCTCGATTTCATCACGGAGCTTTTTACAAAGGCTAAACGCTATGATATTCACACCTGCATTGACACCTCGGGCATAACCTACCGTGAAAATTACAGTGAATATGAGCAAAAGCTGAAAAAACTTATTGCGGTCACTGACCTTGTTATGCTTGACATCAAGCATATAGACAGCGAAAAGCATAAATCTCTCACGGGATCAGGCAATAAAAATATCCTTGCTTTTGCTAAATTCCTTGAGAAAACCAATGTAGAACTGTGTGTCAGACACGTAGTGGTTGAAAATATAACCGACAATGCCGATGACCTGAAAAATTTAGGCTTATTTATCGGCAAGCTGAAAAATCTCCGCTATCTTGATGTACTCCCCTATCATACCTTAGGCGTAACAAAATATAAGGAGCTTGGTCTTACCTATCCTCTTGAAGGCATAGAGCCCACAACCAAAGAAGATGCTCTTAAAGCCAAAGGCTATATAATGGAAGGTATCAAAGAAGCAAGAAATTCAAAATAAAAAGTTTTCCCTGTACTCGTAAGTGAGTACAGGGATTTTCGTTTATCCTTCCCAAGGAAGACCGTCGTCTTTTTTCTTAGCCTTGGATTTTTTGTTTTTATTTTTAACCGCGAGAACCACTGCCACCGCAATAATAACAGCTATAACACCGCCGACAACAACAAGACCTATGTTGATACCGGAGTTTTTGACCGCAGGCTCAGGCTCCAAGTCTTCGACGGTGTTTGCAGAGCCGAACACTCTTTCAGCATAATCTACAACTAAAACACAGGGAATTCCCGTCTTCTCGGTGAAGTCATTAAGTGAGGCGTTGACAACCTCGGCACTGAGGTCAAAAGCTGTTAAATTGACAAATTTCGGGTCAGCTAAAGCACTTCTGTCACTTTCGCTTACAAAGCTTGAAGAAAGTCCGAGAGCCGTTATATTCTCTGTCATTTCATTTATTACCGATGCATAATCCATATCAAGAGAATAGCCGAAATAATTGGTGTTGATATATTTGTTCATTGCCTCGCCGTATTCGGTATATTCACCGAACATCAAGTTAATCTCATAGTCGATATTATCTCCGACCCATGCAATAGTGTAATATCCGTCACCCTCTTCATTAGCAAGGAAAACGAGAAGTATATTATCCTCCACCGCACTTGACGAGCCGAAATATTTATTGTATTTTACATTGGCATAGTCCTGCATTTTAGCTTCACTGTAAACTATTCCGTCTTCATAGGTGATAGTCACATTATCCGCAGGCATAATCAGATAAATGGCCATAAAAGCAAAAAATATAAGCAAAAGGATTGCCGCTATTAATCCACCAAAACCTCCGCCGTAGCCGAAGTAGGGTCCGTGCCAATGTGGTCCGTGATGGTGATGATGGTGGTGATGATGTGGTCTGTGATGGTGTCCACCGCCAAAGCTGCCGCCACCGAATGAACCGCCACCGAAGCCGCCTCCGCCTGAAAATCCGCCGCCAAAGCTGCCACCGCCGAAGCCGCCACCGCTTCTTCCTCCGCCGGGTCCTGCCATAATATCTACATCCTTTCTCTTTGTTTTCTTCATCTTAATTTTATCATTAAATTCCCGTTTTTGTCAACAAAAAAATCCCTGCGCAAAAAAGCACAGGGAGCAATATTAAAATAAATCCGTTATCTTATCAATTATCTTAACGAGGTTTACAAAAATTTTGCCGAAAATATTTTTGAAAAAGTCTGCTACGGGGCTTTCATCATCCTGCACGGTGATATTTCCGCTGCCACTTGCAACACTGCCATCATAGTCTGATGTGAACTGTGAAAGCCATGAAATCATGCCGTCGGGATATTTGAAATTAACCTCATTACCGTTTCCGTCAACTGTTGACATATTGGGATAATCTCCCCACTGTGAGGAGAACATATCGTGAGCCACTGCCTGCCAGGATTCGTGTCCGCTTGGTGCAGGACTGCCGTCAGGCATAACAGTTTTAGTCATTGATGAAAAACGGTTAACTGAGTTACGGTTTGATGCACCGCAGATATTATCCCATGTTCTCGCAACACCGTTATAAGACACCGCATTGTCATTCATTCCGCAGGTGAGCCATATAGGCATATCCTTGATAAGCTGAAGGCTTGTTTCGTCAGGTGACCACGCCGGGCAGATTGGGAAAGCAGCCGCAAACATTTCCGGGTACGCTGTAATCATTTTAAGGGTCATCTTGCCACCCATTGAGTAGCCGCCAACATAAATGCGTGTAAGGTCGATGTTGTCCTTATTCTGCGCTATAAAGTCATCAATGGCAGCTCTGAGGGGATAAACTGTATTGTCTTCCCAATAATTTATCTTTTCTTCAGGTGAACGGGGAGCCATAATAAAGGCGCCGCCTGAAGGGAATCTACTCTGAAATTCTTCACTTGTCCAGTAGCCAATACCGTTGTTTTTAATCTGCCTGCCATTGTAGGAACCGTCCCACATACCGTGAAGCCACACAACAAGGGGGTACTTTGCCGTATCAGCCTCTTTGATGGGTGAAAAATAGAGATATTCAATAGCAAAGCCTTCTGTTTCAGGACCCTTACCCTCAATGAACTGTGTTTTCAGCACCTCAAGACCTGCTGAATAAGGCTCAGCAGCTAAAGCAGAAACACCGAGACTGCCGAAAAGCATAAGTACCGTGCAGAGTAAAGCCGTAATTTTCTTCATAATATTTCCTCCTTTAGTCAAGGATATTTTATTTAATTTTAGCACAAAGATTTACCTTCTTCAAGAAAAATATTCCAATTTAATTTTTCTTATTTTTTATCTGCAGAGAGTAAAAACCCACGCCGAAGCAGAGTGTTTTTTTCTATCAATCAACTTTCACTTTCACCTTCACAACAACCTTACGGCAATCGGCAGCAGTACCGCCCACAGCCACACCGGGACAGTGCAGGTCATTGGGATAAAGCACCATAAAGCTACCTGCAAAAAGGGTCAGAGGCTCGGTTTTACATTCATAAAACCAGACGTCATTTTCCGGCTTTGCTTCGGTCAGCTTTTTGTCTGCAGTAATAGGCGCTACGCCGATGATTTCTTCACCGCTGAGCATACACTGAATATCAATATATTTCTCGTGAGCTTCTGCCACGGTTTTATCGGGGTCGGTGCTGTAGCTCTGCACCATATAAAAAATATTATCACCGTCTAATTCATATCTGCCGAGGTCGATTTTTGAAAAATCCGTCTTTGCAAGAAACTCAAGCGCATCATAAACTCTGCCGAGTCCTTTATAATTGTCAACATTTGTCAGCGTATCAAAAATCATAATACATCCTTCTTTCACTTTGTTGCCTTGATTATACAGCATTTCTATTATAATTTCAACATTTTTTGTACGCGTAGTAGTGGAGCGCAAAATGAAGAAGCACCCCGCCGAAAAAATAAAGGACATCGCGAAGATGTCCTTTTGCTATTTATTTTACCTTTTCATATTCAACCTTATTCTTATTTTCACGGTAAATATGATCATACATAACACCTCTTACAAGCCTGCCGTCTTCAAAGAGAAGCTCAATATATCTGTGGTCATAACCCTCAAATCTCTTTGCTTCAGGATCAATTTTACCATAAAAGTATATTCTGTAATAGTTGCATCTTTTTCCGCCTTCAATGGAAAAGCGTTTCGTGTAGGTAAATCCCTTATCTCCGGCGAATTTACTCATAACCTCAGGCTCTTTATCACCTTTTCTCAAAGCTCTGAAATCGTCTATAGCGCCTAACACATCGTGCTTATAATCTATGCTCGTATAGCCGAAGGTCTGCTCTTTTTCATTATACATTTCTGCATCTACATTGCCCACAGCCATACCGGTTATAACATTGTTTTCTGCTCTGAGTGCTATGAAGCCGTTGCCTTTTACATATGTATCAGGCATAAACCATATGTCATAGTTCTTCGGGAAAGAGAAAACCTCCACATCCTTTCTGAACTGCTTTCTTGTCAGTCTGTCAAGGGTCTTTTCATAGTCCGCTATTGTTGTGTAGCCGTATTCACGAAGCTTTTTGCTGACCTCACTGTAAGTATCGCCGAGACTGATTTCATCGAATTTTTTCTGAGATATATCTGAAACAGCGTTATTGAAGCAGTTGAACCACACAGGATAATCGTCAACATATTTTGCACCCACAGGCTGCAGCAGGCATGAAACAACAGTCACAGCAGCAAACACATCCACAAACACCGTAGCAGTCTTTTTAGGATTAGTCACAGAATTTGCCTTACCCTTTTTAATTCTCACCGCTTCTACAAAGCAATATATTGCAGGTATAATCAGAATTGCAAACCATATCACCATAGCAACAAGGTCGTGTTCTGCCATAACCACCAGGTGACCCATTGAAAAGGGTGTAAGTAAATCTACGAGATAAATGAGATTCCACCCCATTGTGAATGCGGCCATCTGCGGATAGAAGCTGAAAAACAGTACCACGGTCAGCAAGGTGTTAACTATGCCTATTGCAGTTAGTGTCTTGCGGTACTTTTTAATCCGTGCAAAAACAATCATACCAAGTACAACAAAAATCATGCAAAAGCTCATAAATGCACTTGCAGGGTCAGGGTCTCTGTTGGAGTCTATCGAGGTTACCCATAAATCAAGTGGGAAGCATAGGAAATTCATAATGGCAACTATAAAAAATGCACCCACAGCAAAGATATCGCGTTCGGAATAAAGCTCCTCAAATTCGTTGAAGATGAAGTTTTTATCACACTCGTCGGTACCAAAATCGGCAATTGCCTTATCTACACTTTCCATATCGTTATAACCTATTTCCTTATAATAATCGACCTTATCCATAATGTGACAAGTCAGCTCAGCCCTTATGAGGGTCGCCTCTTTTTTAGGAATATTGTCAGGGATGAAGCTGTCAACGAAATCTGTTATTCTCTTCATATCAGCACCCCCGATCAGGCTAAAACAGCCGACGGATGAACATCTATCACCTTTCTAACAGCCTGAGAATATGCATTCCACTCTTCCTTGACCCCTTGAAGCTCCTTGAGGCCCTTTTTGGTTATTTTATAGTACTTTCTCTTTCTGCCTTCGACTTCAGCTATATAGGATTTCACATAGCCGCTTGCCTCAAAATTGTGAAGAATGGGGTAGAGCGTGCCTTCCTTGAACATAAAGGTGTTGTCGCTTTTTTCAGCAATGCGTTTGATTATCATATAGCCGTACAGTTCTTCTTTTTCAAGCACGGATAAAACAAGCATTGCGCTACTGCCTTTGGTCAGTTCTTTTTTGATGTTCATAAATCAAGCCTCCTTTTTAAAACAATATACATAGAACAACTATACATCGATGTTCTATGTATAAGATATCATATAATTAAAGGGTTGTCAAGGGGGAATATAAAAAATACAGACACCCGATTGGGTATCTGTTTTTTTGGGGACCTTACCCTTTTTTTGAACCCTTAAAACAAGTCTATGCTATTTTCTAATAGTTTCTTTTTTTACACGACCATCCGAATCAGTATAAAACTTAGAAATATCAAAATTGTATTCTTTGCCGATTTTAACGGCTGTTAGTCTTATTTTAGAAAAACTATCATTTGAAAACAATGAGAACAAAACATCTGCTTTTTCAGGAAGATATTTTTCACATAAAATATCACTCAAAACTTCTTTTTGACTACTGATTTCAGATTTTTTGAACAGTTCAACTAACCTTAAAAAGTTTTCTTCGTTTATATTTAGCTCTTTTAGAACATATAAAAATGTGCAATAAAGACTTTCAAAATGTTTATAAACTGCAGTTAAAATTACCTCATCTGAAAATTTGAAATGATATTCATAAGCATTTCTTAATCCGTTTTCGGCAAAATTTAAATCGTCAGACAAAATAGATTCTTCAAGAAAATCTTTTAATTGTGTTGACTTCCGGTGTCTGAATATTGTTTTTAAGATACACAGTCTTTTATATTTATCTTTGTCATTTATATATCCCTTTAGTAAACTAAACGCTTTTTCATCTGTCTTATATGATAGAGCTTCACATGCAACGACAAAATCGCTCATATTTCCGCTTGATAACATTATTTCAAGTTCGTCAGTTGATTTGTTATACGGTACAGTTACACCATTGATTTTTTCTATTCTCATAAACTCTACACCTCAATTCAATTATACACATTTACACAATGAAAAGCAATAACTGTATCACAGGTCCGACTTGCGGTGCCCAAAAGTTGCTATCCGCTTGGAGCGCGGGCAACTTTTGACCGCTGCGCTGTTCGTCGGCGATGCTTCATCTACCACCGGCAGCTACTAACATAATTTTTTCTGACTATCCTGCCCTTTTAGTGCTCAAAGAAGGGAAATGATGCCGACTTGCGGTACCCAAAGTTCATAACGGCTTGGAGCGCCTATGAACTTTGACCGCTGCGCTGTTCGTCGGCGATGCTGCATCGTCCACCGGACGCGCATCACCGCGAACCAGTTAACAGCCGCAGTTACGTCTGTGGAGTTACACTGACACAAATCAGAATCAAATATAAAAGAGCAAAAAGAAAACGACCACTCTTTGAGTAGTCGTTTCTTTTTGGCGCCTCAAACAGGACTCGAACCTGTGACACCGCGGTTAACAGCCGCGTGCTCTACCGACTGAGCTATTAAGGCAAAGTATTGTACCACCCTAGTGTTACCTAAGGTGGTATTGTGTCGGCATCGCCTTATCTTC
>JAZTYQ010000096.1:0-35741 GCA_045637065.1 Acutalibacteraceae bacterium | reverse complement strand
CATCAGTTCAACTGAAAATGATGGCTTATTTGGTTCGATCTTTGGTGAGGGTTCATCGAGTTATACAGATGTAACAGTGCAATCTTATAAGTATAGTTATAGTAGATATTATTTTATCCCTAAAACATTACGAACAGTAACGATAACCAGAGATACAGATATCTCATATGGTGCATTCTATAACTGTTCATTCTTAACAGAAATCAATATTCCTGATACAGTTAAATCGATTGGTACATCAGCATTCTATAACTGCTCAGGCATCATCAGCCTCGCAACAACAGAAAAGCTCACCTCAATCGGTAGCAGTGCTTTCTCAGGTTGCTCAAAGCTTACTGTCTTCGGATACAGAGACAGCTACGCTGATACATACTGTGCAGAGAAGAATGTTCCCTTTGTAGCATACGAAGATATTGTTTCAATCGCTGTTAAGCAGAATCCTGTTAATAGACAGTACGTAGGTAAGGACGTTGATACAATTGGTCTTATTCTTACCGCAACTCTTGCTGATGGCTCAAAAGTTGATTTCAATACAGGTTATACCTTAGATAATGTAAAACTTACAGTTGCAGGAAATAATACCATTAAGGTTGCGTTTGCAGGTAAGGAAACTTCATTTGTTGTTAATGCTTCAGGTGTTAGTTCGATTTCAGTTGCTGAAATGCCTGTTAAGACTTCTTACTATAAGGGTCAGACTCTTGATTGTACAGGTCTTAAGCTCAATGTTAAATATACAGATGGTACAACAGCATTAGTTTCAACTGACTACACAACTAATGTTACAACTCTTGATAAAACTGGTTCACAGATAGTCAGAGTTTATTACTACAATGCAAATACACTCTTTACTGTAAAGGTTAATGCTGTTAATGTTAAGAGCCTTGTTATTGATACTCTTCCTGAAAAGACTGATTACTATGTAGGCGATGCAGTAGATACAACAGGTCTTACACTTGATGTAACTTATACAGATGGTACGACAGCAACTATAGACAGAGGTTTCAGCGTTCTTACTGTTCTGGACTCTGCCGATGTTACAGAGGTTGTTATCGATTATAATGGTGTTACCATTTCATACAATGTTACTGTTATTGATGTTAAACTGGTTGCATGGAGTATGATTAGTGAACCGACAAAGCTTATTTATAATCTTGGCGAAACCCTTGATACAACAGGTCTTGTAATCAGAGAATACTACAATAATGATTCTTACAGAGATTTCACAACAGGTTTTGTTTGTACTCCTAGTGAGTTCAATGAAGCGGGCGAATTCATTATAACTGTAGAATACAAAGGCTCAACTGCATTGTTTGTTGTAGAAGTAAGCGAGGATGTTCATGAACACTCTTTTGAACCTTCAGTGACAAAGATTGCAACTTGTCTTGAAGAAGGTGTTATGACATATTCATGTGGTTGTGGTGAATCTTACGAAGAGGTTATCGAAGCAACAGGTCATAGTTATAAAGATGTTGTAACAGCTCCTACTTGCGAAACTGCAGGTTATACAACATACACCTGCTCAGGTTGTGGCGATAGCTATGTAGCTGATGAAACAGAAATGCTTGACCATACAGGTGGTACTGCTAACTGTATAGATAAAGCAGTTTGTACAGCTTGTGGTGAAGAGTACGGTGAAATCAATGCTGATAACCATAAGACTATCGTAACCGATGAAGCTGTAGAAGCTACCTGCTCAAAGACAGGTCTTACAGAAGGCTCACACTGCGAAACTTGTGGTACTGTAATTGTTGCACAAGAAGAAATTCCTGCAGTTGCTCATTCATACAATTCAGAAGTAACAGCACCTGGTTGTGAAACTGCAGGTTATACAACATATACCTGCTCAGGTTGTGGTGATAGCTATGTAGCTGATGAAACAGAAAAACTTGGTCATACAGGCGGTGTTGCAAACTGTAAGGATAAAGCAATTTGTGATACATGTGGTGAAGAGTACGGCGAAATCAATGCTGATAACCATAAGAATATTGTAATCGACAAAGCCGTAGAAGCTACTTGCTCAAATACTGGTCTCACAGAGGGTTCACACTGTGAAGCTTGTGATACTATCATTAAAGAACAGACAGAAGAGCAGAAACTCGACCATAGCTACGATGCAGTAGTAACTGAGCCTACTTGTGAAACAGCAGGTTATACAACATACACTTGCTTAGGTTGTGGTGATAGCTATGTAGCTGATGAAAACATCAATCTCGGTCACTCAGGCGGTGTAGCTAACTGTAAGGATAAAGCAATTTGTACAGCTTGTGGTAAAGAGTATGGTGAAATCAATACTGATAATCATAAGACTGTTGTAACGGATAAGGCTGTGGCTGCTACTTGTTCAAATACAGGTCTTACAGAGGGTTCACATTGTGAAGCTTGTGATACTATTATCAAAGAACAGACGGTTATTGGAAAGATCAGCCATAACTACAATGCAGTTACAGTTAATCCGACTTGTGATAAAGCAGGTTCAGTGACAAATACTTGTATCTATTGTGGTGATAAGGACGTTCAGACTATTCCTGCTACAGGCCATTCATACAATAACGGCGTATGCTCAGGCTGCGGCGATGACAAAACAGATTACTGTTCATGTAATTGCCACAAGGGCGGTATAGTAGGATTCTTCTTCAAGTTGATTCTCTTCTTCCAGAAAATTTTTAAATCAAATAAAGTTTGCTCTTGTGGAGTATATCACTACTAAAATTTAATGCACCTCTTCGCAGGTGCATTTTTTTGTTCTTTAACTAAACAAAATATCCAATTTTTATCTTCTGTAGGCTGCGAAGAACTCGGTCACCTTGAAATGATCGGCACCCTTGTCTATCAGCTGACTCGCAACCTTTCCATCGAAGACATCAAAAAGGGTGGTTTCGATGCTTACTTCGTTGACCACACAACAGGCGTTTACCCTGCTTCGGCTGCAGGGGTACCCTTTACGGCAGCGTACCTGCAGTCAAAGGGCGATGTAATAACAGACCTTCACGAAAATATGGCTGCTGAGCAAAAGGCAAGAACAACCTATGACAACATCCTTCGTCTTGTTGATGACCCTGATGTCAAAGATGTTATCAAGTTCCTTCGTGCAAGAGAGGTTGTACACTATCAGCGATTTGGCGAGGGACTCAGAATCGCAACGGATAAGATGAACTGCAAGAATTTCTATGCATTTAACCCAGCTTTTGATAAGAATTGTAAATAGAAGATATCTCCACCCTTGGTATGAGGGTGGAGGTTTTTGTTTCTATATCGAAAAAATGTATTGACATTGAAATTGATAAGTGATAGAATTGTTTTGTAAAACGAACCACGGTACGGATTGGGTGCCGAGAAAGGGTGGTGACATGGCGAATATAAGAAATGAAGCCGAAACCAAAGATATATACAAAAAGGTTCTCACAGCAGCAACGGCCTTGTTTATACAAAAAGGGTATGAACGAACTTCGCTGATGGATATAGCTAATTTGTCAGGTATAAGTAAACGTATAATCATTTACGAAATGAATAGCAAGGAGGAAATTCTCGTTCACCTTGTGGCTAAATTCCTCGATGGGGTAACCGAAGCCTCAGATGCTGTATCGAAAAAACTTACCGATGATAAGGTGCTTATATTTATGGCGAATGAGGTGCTTCAGATTTATATGGCGGAAATGAATGAGGATATGCGAAACCTCTATCTTGCAGCTTATTCGATGCCGAAGACAAGCGACGCTGTACTCAGACGAAGATCTCAGATGCTCTATGAACAGTTTGGTTATCTGTTCCCGCAGTTTGCACTCAAGGATTATTACGAGCTTGAAATTGCAACAATGGGCATTATGAGAGCTTATATGTCAGTACCCTGTGATATGTACTTTACAATGGAAGCAAAGGTGGACAGGCTTCTTTCCACAATGCTTAAAATCTACGATGTGGATTCAAAAATCGTAGAAGAAACAAAAGAGTTTATGAAAAAGATTGATTTTGAGGCTGTTGCCAAAAACAAAGTTGCAGATGTTTTTGAAGAGCTTTGAATCAAAAAAATAATTAAATCCCGAAAGGAGAAAAACAATGAGTAAAACTTTAAAGAAAACCTTATCAATCATCGTTGCAATCTTAATGATTGTGACAAGCGTTCCCATGGCCTTTGCGGCTGAGGATTTAACGGACGACATTACATCGGTAACATTAAAGGATACTGATAATGACGGCTATTATGAAATCGCAACAGCCGATGAGCTTAAAGCCTTTGCAAATCTTGTAAACGCAGGTAATACAGCTATCAATGTTGAATTGACTTCAGACATCGTTCTTAACGAAAATGTTATAACAGAAGACGGTCAGCTCAGCGATAACAGCGAAAGCTTTGAAGTATGGGTGCCTATCGGTAATAGTGATGTTATATATACCGGAGTTTTCGATGGTGCCAGACATGTAATCAGTGGTTTGTACTACAAAGGCAACGGTGAATTTGCCGGTCTGTTTGGTGCAATTGATGGCAAATATCAAGATAAAAGCGTAGGTGCAATCAGAGACCTTTACCTTATCGATTCTTATTTTGATATAGAATCATCTGACAGATGGTTCAGAGTCGGTGGCTTGGCAGGATATTCATACTATGCTCATTTTGACAATTGTTATGTAGAAGCACAGTTTAATTTAATAAGCACTTATCATAGTCCCCATATTTCTGTAGGCGGTATTTCAGGTTTGACCTACAGTACAGCGGAAAACTGTTTTTCTGATTTAGGTGTAAGTATAACAAAACACACAAATGCTTCAGCTCCGTGGGTTGGTGGAATATTCGGCGATGCTTCCTCTACATCAGTAATTATAAACTGTCATACAAATTACGATTCTGTATCAACCGGAAATCCGACAATAACCAATTCAACAGCATCAAGAACAGCTGAAGAATTTGAAAACGGAACACTTTGTTCACTCGTTGGCTTCCATCCTTGTGAGAGTACTGAAGGCAAAGATGCTACCTGCACAGAAGCAGGCTACGCAGCATACGAATACTGCACAGTTTGTGATTACACAACATATGAAGAAATCCATGCTCTCGGACATGTGTTCTCCACAAGCGGTATCTGTGATGTATGCGGAGAAGTATGTGTTCACGAAAGCTGTACAGACGGAAAATGTGATGACTGTGGACAGTTTGTATGGATGGTTACTCTTAAGCTGACTGACTCCTACGGTGACGGCTGGAACGATAATGCAATCCGTCTTGTTGCAGGTGAAAACATTATTGGTGAATACACAATAGATACAGGTGAAAACGCGGAATACAGCTTTGTCATTGAAAAGGGTATGTATTCATTCCAGTGGGTTGAGGGCGATTATGCATATGAATGCTCATTCGAAATTATAGTTGACGGTGTCACTGTAGTTACGGTTATGGAATCCCAATATGAAGATGTTGAAACCGGATACGAGATTTTAAATACATATAACCTTTGCGAACACAAGGATGAGGATGACGACCACGACTGTGACATCTGTGGCGGGACTATTTATTGTGCTGATGAAAATAAGGATCACATCTGCGATGTCGGAAATGAAGAATTGGCTTGTGTTGACGCTGATAATGACCATCTTTGTGATTTCGGTGGCGAAGAATTTAGCCAGTGTGCTGACGAAGATAATGATCATAATTGTGATATTTGCGGTAAAGTTTTAAGTGAATATACTGACACTGATAAAAACCACGAATGTGACATCTGCGGTAAAAACAGCAGGTGCGTTGACAAGGATGAGGATTCGTTCTGCGATATCTGTGAAAAATATATGGACGCCGGCGTAAAGGTTGAACTTGAGTACGTTGACGATTATGCTTATCCTAACGATATTTATACTGCTTTCACAAATGAGGAGCCCGAAAATCTCTTTGACGGAAACAACTTTAACAAGCTTTGCATAAAGTTCGGCGAAACTATATTCAGTGAAGGCTGTGACTATTATACAGTTGAATTCAAAACTGCTGATGGCAGTGAAATTTGCGTTGCAAAATACGATTTTGTAACAGCTAACGACGAATCGCAAAGAGACCCGAAATCCTGGAAGCTTTACGGCTCTGATGATGGTGAAAGCTGGACTCTCATCGATGAGCGTACCGACGAAAATCTTACACAGGAAAGAAATGCAACTGAAAGCTTTTACATTTATTCAGCCGATGAAGCTTATTCATATTTCAAGCTTGAGATACATATGGTTCGTGATGAGTATTACATAGACGTAAATTGGGGCGATTGGAATAATCCTCTCTTCCAGCTCAGCGAGCTGTCACTTTATAAAGCACACGCTCATTCATGGGCTGACGGCAAGTGTGAAATCTGCCGTATTGAATGTGAACACAAAAGCAATACAGATAATATCTGTGACACCTGCGGTAAATCACTCCACACCTGCGACTTCAGCGGTGAATGGTTCTACGACAGTGAAAAGCACTGGAAAAAGTGTGAGTGTAGTCTTGTCGATGTAGAAGCAGCTCATAGCTACACTGAGGGCGTATGTGATGTTTGCGGTTACGAATGTACTCACGCAGAACAGACAGGTGCAGAATGTGAAATCTGCGGTAAGATTCTTCATACTCATAACTATGAATACACAGCATCAGGAAACACAATTACAGCAACCTGCACAGCAAGCGGTACTTGTGATGCTCCCGATGGCGGTTATCTTAAGCTTGTTGTGCCTACAAAATATTCCTGGAAACAATACAGTGCCACAGCAAAAGAAATAGAGGTTGAAAACACTATTGCAGACATCAGCTATGAAGTGGATTATTGTTGCGATGGTGGTTGTATAAATGCAGGTAGCCACACCGCCTCCGTTACACTTGGAGGTGCAACAGCTACAGTAGGCTTTGAAATTGAAAAATATTATGTCAGTCAGGCTTCTTTGATAATGTCAACCAGAACCAAGGTGTATGACGGCACCACAGATGCACCGGGTGAAATCAATGCTCTTAAATTTTATATGGCTACAGGTTCCGAAATTATAAATCTTCCCGCTGATGGTTATCAGGCAACGGTTCGTTATGAAACGCCGGAAGTTGGAGATAGAAAAGTTATTTGGCAGTGGGTAAAGGTAACCGATAAGGAAGCTATGAAAAATTATAAATTCGGTTATAATGATTTCGAAAACGGTCTGAATTCAGATTTTTCAATTACTAAGCGTCCGATTACTGTTACGCCCGAGGCAAATGAAGTGTTAATCGGCAATCAGCCAAACGCAGGAAACAAAGTAATAGTCGGCGGTGATTACGGTCTTGCCGACAATCAGACAATTACAGTTACTTATCAGCATATAGACAGCTCTGCTGTAGGTGAAAAGGAGCTTATAATTGATACCGTAACAATCCTTGACGCTAACGGTAACGATGTAACATCTAACTATGAAATCACAACCGTAAATGGTATCTGTGATGTTGTTGAATGTCCCCACGAAACCTACACTGACGGTGTATGTGATATCTGCGGTTACAGCTGTGAACACGAAAGCTACACCGAGGGTGTATGTGATGTCTGCGGATATGAATGTCCCCACGAGGACACATATAATAATCTTATCCGTCCCGTACAGAATGCTGACGGCACATGGGGCAAGGGTAAGGTTGTTGAAATCTGTAACATCTGCGGTAATTCCTCACTTGTTCAAGAGGTTGAGCGTGACCACGAGGGTTATAAGGTATTTGATGAAACTGCAGCAGAGCTTGAAGCTATTCTTAACAGCGGTAAGATGACAGATACATGGAAGAACGATTATACCAACAGATTGAACGGCTTAAGAAATTCAGCTTACTATCAGGTTTATACTGAAATTGAAACTGCTATTCCCTCAATGACAGAAAGTCTTAAAAGCATTATTGCAGAAATCGAAGCAGGTATCGCTGACGGTACAATGATAAAGGCTGATTTCACATATATGACATCTCTCTTCGATGAAATCAATGCTCTTATCGATAATGATCCGAACAAGCTCATCCCCAGCGAAAGCGGAAGATTCCAGGGTATCTATTACGGCTACTATATGAGCTGCAAGAATAACGGTAATCACAGTCAGGCTGATTATGATCAGAATATGGCAGATAATAATTGGGAAGGTCAGATTGAAGATATCCTTGCAGGTGTCAAGGACGGTACAGCTCTTAAGGCTGACTATACCGAAATCGACGAAGCAATTGCAGCTCTTGACGAAAAGCTTGCTGATGTAAATCTTACCGACGAAGCAAAGACAGAGCTTGAAGATATCAAGGCTCAGCTTAATGAAATGAAGCTCAATCCCCTTTCAAGCAAGGCTGATGTGGAAGAACTTATGAAAGCAGTTGAAGAGCTTGAAGCAGGCATCGAAGACGGCTCAGCCGTTAAGGTTAACGGTATATCAGAGATTAATAAGTACATCATATCAATTGAAAAGGAGATTATAGAAAAATACGGTGTAGAAGAATATCAGCGTATTTCAGATTCATTGTCCGATGATATCAAAGCCGAAATAATGGATATTATAAATGAAGCAGAGGGTATTGAAGGTTCCGTAAAGGATAATGAAGAAAAGCTTAACGAGTTAAAGGCAAGAGTGGAAGTAATCTGTGCTAAGATTGAAAACTGCCTTGCAGGTGAGCACAACGGTCTTGATTATGTAGTAATCGAAGAAGCAAAGTGTGAGGTAAATGCAATTGAATCAGCAACATGTACTCTTTGCGGTGAAGTGCTTACAAAAGAGGTTGAAAATTCAGCTCTCACTCACACCTTTACAAAGTACGAAGTAACAGAAGAAGCAAAGTGCGGTGTAGAAGGTAAGGAAGTAGCTTATTGTGACAACGGTTGCGGTGCAACAGACGAAAAGGCTATCGAAGCTCTCAGACACTCCTTCACAAAGTACGAAGTAGTCGAAGCTCCTGCTTGTGGTAAGGCAGGTAAGGAAGTTGCAGCTTGTGACAACGGTTGCGGTGCAACTGATGAAAAAGAAATCGAAGCTCTCAGACACTCCTTCACAAAGTACGAAGTAGTTGATGCTCCTGCTTGCGGTGTTGAGGGTAAGGAAGTAGCTATTTGTGATAACGGCTGTAACGAAACAGATGAAAGAGCAATTGATGCACTCAAGCACTCATTCAGTGAATATACCTACAACGAAGATGCAACCTGCACTGCTGACGGTACAAAGACAGCAGCTTGCGATCACAATTGTGGTGCAACAGATATAGTTACAGCTGAAGGTACCATGCTCACTCACACAGATGCAGACGGTGACTATAAGTGTGATAACGGCTGCGGACACGAATTTGAAAAGCCCGCTCCCGAAGAACCCACACCCGACACACCTGACGAACCCACAGACGAAGTGTGTGACCATCTTTGTCACAAGGGCGGATTTATCGGCTTTATCTGGAAGATAGTTAAATTCTTCTCAAAGCTCTTCAAAATCAATCCCATTTGTGAATGCGGCGTAGCTCACTATTAAGATTAAATGCACCTCTTCGGAGGTGCATTTTTTTGTGTTTAAACTGAACGAGATAACCATTTTAAAACATCTATAGGCACAGAAGAACTCGGTCATCTCGAAATGATCGGTACTCTTGTATATCAGCTTACAAGAAATCTTTCCTGCGAGGAAATAAAGAAAAACGGCTTCGATGCTTATTTCGTTGACCACACAACGGGCGTTTATCCTGCAAGTGCGGCAGGGGTACCCTTCACGGCAGCTTATCTTCAGTCCAAGGGTGATGTCATAACTGACCTGCATGAAGATATGGCAGCAGAGCAGAAAGCAAGAACAACCTATGATAACATTCTTCGTCTTGTTGATGACCCGGATGTCAGAGATGTAATCAAATTCCTTCGTGCAAGAGAAGTAGTCCATTATCAGCGCTTCGGTGAGGGTCTGAGAATAGCCACCGACAAGCTCAATGAAAAGAATTTCTATGCCTTTAACCCGGCAATTGATAAGTCCTGTATGAAATAAAATGCGATAAAGAGGGCAGCTGCGGCGGCTCCACTGCCGGACTGCGTCCGGCAAGCGACGAAGTCGCGTCAAAACCGCAAAGCGGTTTTGTGGAGCCGCCCCCGTTTTATGCAGTTCATTGTGTAAGTTTAAGAAAAAACAATAAAAAAAATGACTATAATTGTTGAAAGTTATAATTGACTTTTGATATGAGTGAAACTATAATTAAGCGGTTAAAACTTATGAAAAAAGAAGGTCTAATTTATGGAAACACTCTTAGCAATATCTGTGGCACTGAGCGCAGGTCTTTTTATGTCACGAGTTGTTAAACCCCTCAAGCTCCCTGCAGTCACTGGGTATCTTGTTGCCGGCATTCTCATAGGTCCTTATTGTCTCGGTCTTCTTGGCGTTAAAGGCTTAGGCTTCACCACAACAGCTGAGGTTGAGGCAATGAGCATTATCAATGACGTAGCCCTTGGCTTTATAGCATTTGCAATAGGTGATGAATTCCGTCTTTCTCAGCTTAAAAAGACAGGTAAGCAGGCTACTGTTATAGGCATATTCCAGGCGGTTATCACCACACTTTTTGTTGATGTGGTTCTCATAGGTCTTCACTTTATTCTCGGCGAAGACAAGCTGCCCCTTTCCACTGCTATTGTACTTGGTGCAATCGCTTCTGCAACTGCACCCGCGGCAACACTTATGGTTGTGCGTCAGTATAAGGCAAAGGGTAAACTCACCTCACTGCTTCTGCCTATTGTTGCCCTTGACGATGCTGTAGGTCTTGTTATTTTTGCCGTATCTCTCGGCGTTGCAAAAACCCTTCACAACGGCGAACTCAGCCTTGTTTCCGTTATAGTGGACCCTCTCGTTGAGATATTCATTTCTCTTATTGTCGGTGGCATTATCGGTTGGATACTCTCCTTCTGTGAGAAGTTTTTCCGTTCAAACACGAAGCGTCAGGCTCTTGTTGTTACTGCAATTTTCCTTGCAGTTGCCCTTTCAAAATATCACTCACACATCGGCGAGGTACATATCGGCTTCTCTCCCCTTCTGGTTTGTATGATGCTTGGCACTATCTTCTGTAATGTCTGCGATTTCTCACCCGACCTTATGGAAAAAACCGACAAGTGGACAGCTCCCATATTTATCCTCTTCTTTGTACTCAGCGGTGCAGAGCTTGAATTTTCTGTTTTCAGCGACCTTGCCATAGTCGGCATTGGTGTTGTTTATATCATAACACGTTCAATAGGCAAATACTATGGTGCAAGAATGAGTGCAGGCTTTGTTAAATGTGAGCCTCACATCAAGAAATATCTCGGTATCACCCTTCTGCCTCAGGCAGGTGTTGCACTGGGCATGTCAATCACTGCTATGTCAGTCCTCGGTGAGGAAGGCATAATTATCAGAAACATTGTTCTTTTCGGCGTGCTTATTTATGAGCTCTTCGGACCTCTTATGACTAAGAATGCTCTTATGAAGGCAGGCGAAATCAGTCCCAAGGTTGATAAGCCGAGAGTGGCTCCGACTAAAGAGTAATCAGCCCGCATAATATAACAAACTACGCCCTGCAAGGATAGTCCTTGCAGGGTATTTTCTATTCACCTGAGTGTTCGCAGATAGTCCTTTACTTCACTGCTTATGCGGTAACTCTCAATCGCCTTTTGAATTGTCTTTTTATGCACCCACTCAGGGAGCAGTCTTTCCTCAATATAGCATATTGTGCTGTCATATTGTTTAGCAAGTGCCGTGGCAAAATACCAGGCTATCATCATATTGATGTAGTATTCCTCACTCGTAATCTTACTCACAAGGCTGAGATGCTCCTGACTGAAATTACCGTCAAGATAAAAGCTGAGAAGACAGCCTATTCCGTAGCGCACAGTGTAGACCTTATCAATTTTGAGCCACATAAGTATTGTTTCATAAAGCTTCTCAGGCTCTTTTTTGAAGCACTTGGGTCTTAGCATATCGCAGGTTGCCCAGTTGTCAATATGAGGGAGAAGCTTTCCGGTTTCTTCAAGACAGGTGTCAAAGTCTTTGATTTCAGAAATAAGTATGGCATGAAGATTATCCTCTTCATAAAACCTATGCGGCATGTCCGAAAGAAACTCCTCATATCCGCCCTGCTTATAAAGCGCCTTTGCAAAGGCGCGAAGCGCGGGAGTGCGCACACCTATGATTTTATCACTGTCAACTGTGGGCATAAGCTTTGACTGAAAAGCTTTGTATTTTTCATCGGCAAGTGAGAAAAGCTTTTCTCTGATTTCTTTTGTTGTCATGCCTCTATCACCAGACCCACATGGAGCTGCTCAGCTTTTTCTCCAAGCTCGTTTTTGAGTATTTCATAAGCTTTTTTGCCCGTACAGTGGCCTGTATATATCTTTTCAATGCCTGTCTTTTTAATTCTGTCGGCAAGAGCTTTGACCTCTTCGTCAGTTGACTTATAAAGGTGGAAGCCTCCCACAAGGGCATATATCTTTTTGTTGGGATAGCTCTTCTGCACCTCAGTGATAATATTGTCTGCTCCGCCGTGACAGCAGGAATTGAAAATAACAAGACCCTTATCAGTGTCAACAACAAGGCTCTGCTCATGGGCAAAATTGTCAAAACGCAGCTTTTTATTTTCCTTGATGCACAGACCATCCTTCTTACCCATAGCCTCAAGGCCTTTTGTCTTATGAGAGATTATACTCACGCCGTTGCAAAGAACCTTATCACCCTTGACATAAACAATTCTGTTTTTATATTTTTCCATTATGCCTTTTTTGATGCCGATATATTTTGAAAAAATCCAACGCTTGCCATAGCAGTTTTCTTTACACTCGGAGCTGAGATAAAATTTGGCTCTGCTGTTTATGTTAAAGAATTTTTCCATTCCGTCAGCGTGGTCATAATGAGCATGGGAAAGCACACCGAAATCGGTTTTCTCAAGGGGTACTGACAGCGCTTTTGCGTTGCGGGCAAAATTTTCGCTTGCTCCCGTGTCAAGGAGTATTCTCTTGTCACCCTGATGAATGAAGACAGAAAGTCCCCATTCTCCTTTAAGCTTGTCTTTTGCTATGTTATCAATAAGCACTGTTGCTTTCATTTTGCTTTCCTCCTCATTACAGTCTGATATTTATCCACGCCCCATTTGTCAACAAGACGGATTTTCGGTTTCTCCTTCATAACACTGTTATAATGTATCACATTTGTGTCAAGGCGTGAAAGATCATCCTCGTGAATTGTAACCACTCTCACACCTCTTTTGTTGCCGTAGGTGAAAAATGAGGGTGAGGGTACCGCACACAGCTTAATTCCCTGACAGTCGCAGACAAAATCATTAGTGTGGTCGTGACCGAAGAAGCAGGCAACAGTGCACTTCTTTTCTTTAAGCACATCAAACTGTCCCCCGTTAACATCAGGCGGGCATGGACCTTCATTCATAGTGCCTGAAATAAGATTTTCGTCTTTGAATTTATAGAATTTCCTGTCTCTTATGCACTGACCCTTTGTATAGCCTTTTTTCGGCAGTTTACTTTCATACATCAGGTCATAGACTTCGGGGACTATAATATGCTGAAAAAGATATGAAGGAAGGTTGCCGTTTCTCTCACATTCTTCTTTATACCATTGTAGCTGACTTCTTTTTACATAGGCATAGCCGCCCTCTTTGGCATAGGTACCCGAATCAACAAAGTAAAGGGAAAAGATATCTTTTTCACCCTTGCTGTCTTTAAGATTTAAGGAGTAATCCCCCTCTTTCATAAGGCAGTTTTCGCTTTCGTTATAGAGAGCAACGTGTAATTTTTTAGCCTCTTCTTCACTCATTTCTCTGAGGCCCTCATGGTCGTGGTTGCCGAAGACCACAGCAAAAGCAGTGTCGCCGAGAAGCGACACTATCTTTTTGATTGCAATAATATTTTTTTCTTTTGTCACACCTTTATAATTGCCGCCCAGGTTGTCACCTAAAAGCACAACAAGGTCAGGCTTTTCACTTTTGATTGCATAACGAATGAAGTTTTCAGTCCATATTGGCATTTCGTCAGGTGTGTGTATATCTGATAAAATCAGTATCTTGAATTTTCCGTCTGTGAATTTCATTTTGCTTTTTTGTTTTTGATGAAAGCAGGTGTAACTTTATCAAGGAATTTTGCCAGAGCTTCAAATTCTTTTTCTGCCTGCTCTGCATCCTTTTCAAGATTTCCTTCCATATTGTAGTAAAGAAGGTCACAGCCGCATTCGGGACAGTTCTGCTTTAAATATAATACACTGAGTTTAGTTCCACATTTCGGGCATTTGTTATCCATTATGCTTCCTCCTCTTTAAGTTCTTCTGCAGCAGCTTTGCGTCTGAGCTGAACTTCTCTCTGTATGTTTTCAAGCTTTGCCCCCTCAAGGTCATAGAACTTATAGGGAATAAGTGCAAGCAGACCTAAGGTTGTGGGGATAATTGTAATAAGCGCCCAGAGCCAGAATTTTGTGTTTATAGGTGAGCTTTCCGATATAATCATCATTTCACTTGCGCTGTCTCTTACAAGACCTACAACGGGAATAAGAGCAGTACCCAAAGCAGTTGCAAGAGTACCTGTCAGCTTGCCCATAAAGGTCAGCACAGAGAATGCCATACCCTCGTTACGCTTGCCTGTTTTATGCTCCATATAGTCAACAGTTTCACTTATCATCTTAGTGGGGATAACCGCCTTGATTGAGCCGTTAATGGCACCCGATACACCTTGCAGCATAAGCAGAGGTACGATAACACCCATCTGTGTATAATGTCTGCTGCCGAGAAGGAAAACGAGAGCGGTTACCGCTGCGTGCATAAAGGAAACTCTGACAACTATCTGTCTTGATGTCCAACGCTTTTCGAGTATGGTCATAAGAGGATAGGTAACCCAACCCATTATAGTGCCGGGGAGACCTGCAATGAGTGAAAGACTGTTGACACCAAGTGCATTGTAATAATAGTAAACACCGAAGGTGCCACCGATGCCCTCAACAGTTGAAATAAGGTTTGAGAGCATTATAAGCAGAAGGGGTCTATTTTTAAACATAAATGCAAAGCATTCGCTGAGCCTGGGTTCATCATTGACATAGACCACTCTTTCTTTTGTCTTGGTGCCTGCAAGGGAGAAGAGGTACATACCAAAGGTACCTGCAATGATGCTGAGAATAAAGAACACCTGAGACAGTGAAAGAGGAATTGTTCCGTTTCTTGAAAGGTCAAGACATACTGTAATGATAATGCCGGGGATACCGCCGATAATGCCTGAGATAAGACGGGCGGACTTGATAACTCTTGAACGGTCAAGGGGGCTGGGTGAAATAGCCGAGGAAAGTCCCCAGAAGGGAATATCACCTATGGTGTAGAAGAATTCCCATATGAAATATGTAATGCACATATAGACTATTCTCATGGGTCTTGAAGCGGCATCTGTAAGGAAAATTGGACCGCCGAAAAACAGCACCGTTGTTATGCCGAGGAAGACGGGCACAAACATCAAAAAGGGTCTGAGCTTTCCGTAACGGGTTCTTGTTTTATCAACAACTGCGCCCATAAGAGGGTCGTTGAAGGCATCCCAGAACGCCATAACTGTCAGCATAAGTCACACCACTGCTTCGGGTACACCGAAAACGCTGACAAGGAAGAAGGAGCGTTGCGCCGTCATCATATTGTAGCCGATGCACTGGCCTCCGTTTGCTATGCCGTAAATTGCTGTCTCTTTGACGCCCACATAGCGTGTTTCTTTTTTCTGAGTTTCTGTTGTCATCATATATCTCCTTTCACATAAACAGGTGCTGTCAGGGCAATAAGACAATTTTCCTTTTCGTCAATAGAGCCCCACAGTTCTGCGTTGTACCATAGTTTTTCCAGCTTTACTTTTGTACGCGGGCAAGAGGCATCGAGACTTAATGCCTCTTCACCGCCAACTGTAATAAGCTTTATTTTTTCGGGCACTACCTTCTCCGGTACACCCATTTTTTTCATACGGCTGAAAGAGAGAGTAAATTCAATTTCATACTCCCCTGCCTCAATCTCGTCACCAATAGTTTTTCCACCTAAGCTGAAATAAAACAGAGGTCCCATCGATATAACACTTCTGCCCTCTCCCACAGCCTGCTTCATTTTCATATCCGTAAGCTCACCCTCGCAAAGAAGATAAGTACATGCGCTGTGATAAACGTCGTTGGTGCTTCTGTGCCAATCTCTGCCGAAGGTGGGAGTTATTCTGTAGTCCTTATCGAGAAGGCTATGCCACAGGTCACGGGTTCTTCTGTTGGGGGTATTCATAAAAGGGCAGCCCTCAGACCATATTTCTATGTAATTGACAAGCGACCAGTCCTTCACATTATAATCCCATCTGCCGCCTGTGCATATGGGTGTGCCAAGCTGGAAGGGATGACACACGCCGACAAGACCTTCACCCTCGTGAACCTGCTTCATTTTTTCGTCAATGTTATCGGGGAGAGCATCTCTCCAGTCAACATACTTTTTGCAGTCCATGGCGTGCATATGCCCGAAATATGTAGTCCACTCTATGCTTTTAAGCACCGCTATAGGAGGGTTTATAACCTCGGCATGAGCAGACACTGCATTGTGGTCTGTTATCTGAATACCGTCAAGCTGTCTTTCTATGGCTGTCTCCATAAGCTCTTTTACACTGAACTGCCCGTCACTGTGAAGGGTGTGGCAATGAAGCTCGCAGGCATACCATTTTTTATTCACCGTAATCACCTGCTTCCACCTTGAGTTTGCAGTCTGTTTTTTCCGTTACAACACCGTGAATATTCAGCACTGCCCTCCACTTACCACCTTGTATTTTACCTTTATTGAAGCCCGGGGAAGCAAAGTCTTCACTTATGATATGCTCCATATACTCTGCCTGACGGTGAGCACAGCCTCTGTAACCTGACGTATCGTCAACCGAAAGAGTAATAAGATTTTTAAGAGGCAGAAATTCCTCCCACGAGGGATATTCGTCAGCATACTCCCCTGCATCTTTTTTTATGTTATTTTCTATGAGCATCTTTGCTCTTTCGTCGTCATAAAGCACCTTGGGGCTATAGCTGAAGGTAACCTTAAGAGCGTTGACACCTTCAGGCACTTCAAAAGGAAAGCTGATATTGGTCTTCTCGTTTTCGGGAAAAACCTCCAGCTCCTTCTCGAGTAAAATCATGCTCAATCCTCCCATTTGCCGATATATTTTTCATACTCGGCAGAGTACAACTCGACAAGCTCTTCAGCTATGGGATAGCTGCCCACAAGAGGATGCACCGTGAGAGCCTTGACAGCCTTGGTCTTGTTCTTTTCCATTATTGCCTCGGCAGTGAGATTTTCGTAGTGCTTGACGGCTCTGATGAGGTTTTTCTGCATTTCGGGAATGTCACCTATTTTGTCGGGGTGAGCGCCGTCTTTATCTATGGTGCAGGAAACCTCGATAACATCCTCATCTCTGAGGAAGGGCATAGCACCCTCATTGGGAATTGAAAGCACCATTCTCACGCTTTCGCCTGAGTTGACGGCCTTGATAAAGTCAAGGGCTACGGCAGCATAAGAGCCGTTTTCGGGCTGTTTTATATATTCCTCGGCAGTTGGCACGGGAAATTTTTCCTCACGCATTTTGCCTGTTTCTATAGAGAAATAGCTATTTTCTCTCATGGCATAATGCTCCATAAAACAGTGGAATGCCTTTTCAAAGTCATTATCTATATCGATTTTTCTCATTTCCTCAAGCATATGCTCGTTTATTTCAAGAATAGTTTCGCCTCTTGTTTTTGCGCCTGAAAGGATGCTTCCCACTGCCTTATCTCTGTAGTGATAGAAATAGAGATATTCGTTAGGCATAAGGTTGTCAGAAAGCTCAACAAGCTTTTTTGGGAAAAGGCGCATTTCCGTGTGTTTGTATATATCGGGATTATTAAGAAGCTCATCTGTGACATCCTTGCCCTCGTGAACAAAGTCCGTAAACCAGGAAAGGTGGTTAAGTCCGAAGCACTTGAAGGTCATATCCTTATAGCCTGTCATTTCACGAAGCTGCCTTAAAAATCCGCTTGGAGCATCACACACACCATAAACATTGTTATATCCCATAGTGTGAAGTGCCTGAGTTACAAGTCCGCTGGGGTTAGTGAAGTTGAATATGGGGGCATCCTTTTTAGCATAGAGCTTTGCCATTTCACAGTAATCAATAAGGGTATGAATACTTCTCAGCGCCATAGCAAAACCGCCTGCACCTGTTGTTTCCTGACCGAGTACACCTAAGTTAAGGGCTGTTCTTTCGTCAAAAACTCTGCCTTTGTCACCCTCAGCTCTGATAGTTGTTATGATAAAGTCCGCATCCCTGAGAGCCTCTTCGGCACTGAGAGTAAGAGAAAACTTCAAATCGGGATTAATCATTCCCGAGATTTTCTTTGCAATTTTGCCGTAGATGTAAAGTTTTTCCTCATCAATATCCATAAACACCGTTTCGGTTATGCCTGTTTCGGCTGCACCTAAAGCTATTGATTTTGCAAGAAAGGGCGAGCGCACACCGCCACCGCCTAAAACTGCAAGCTTCATATTTTTTCACTCTTTTCTATGTTTGACATCATTATTTTTTCTATCTGTGATTTCGACGGGAAGTCGCATAATATCCAGCCTGAACCTTCTTTCAGGGGATACTTCATAAATTCCCCGTTAAGGTACTCTGCCGTGCCTACAAGTGTTCCCTGTGTTCTGACACTGGTGGAAATAAAATGCACTGCAAGGCGCTTCGGAGAGGTTTCTGCTGTATCAAGATAAGCCTCAGCACACTGCCACTTATGTATCGGGGCAAGTGCGTATCTGTCCTGAACCAAAGCTTCGGTTTCACTGTTTAGAATAACTCTCTTGGCAGTCAGTCGTTTCCTTGCCTGATCCTTCCAGAATGAAAAGTTAAGTCCGCCCTCGGCAGATTTATAAAAGCTTTTCCACACTCTGCATCTTCTCATCAGAACTAATTTTCCGCGGCACTCACCCAAAGCCGGCACTCTGTTTTCAAGGTACCATGAAGCCTCGTCACCCTTTATATATTTATTATAAAAAGGCGGGAAAAACCATCGGTTGATAATGCCTCTGTCCTGCTTTATGCTGAGAATGAGAGTTTCGCCCGGGTTATCTTTGAGAAAGTCTTTACACCAGGAGAGAACTTCACCGAAGGTTAGCTTTTTTGTCTTTTCTTTGTCACTGTAGCAGTCGGCAAGGGAGTGTATGAGATAAAATTCATCGCCTTTTTTATTCAGGCGTATATCAAGAAGACGAACCCCCATTTTCAGCTGTTCGGGGATTGTTTTATCCTGACAGCGGGCTGAGTTTTCCAAAGACACATAGGCAGTGGCACTGTCGTGAGTGCCTGCTATGTTAAGCTCGGAAATATAAATATCGTCTTTGAGCTTTGTAAGTATATTCACCTTGTTCGCTCTCCCCTTTCCTCAGGAATAAGGACAAAATATCCCATTAAAATAATGATATAATATTGAGTGAAAAATTGCAAGGTGAAGAAGTGTTTTTCTCCCTTTTGCATAATTGAAGTCAGGGTTAGTTATGCAATATTAAGTAGCCGCCCCGCCTCATGCACTGACCTGAATCCATTGACAACAAAAATAAAAGCGATCGCAGATTTACATACGACCGCCACTATTTATTCTTTATCGCCCTCGCCGGGCAGACGTTACTTTTTGCCTCCGCCAAAAAAAGTAACAAAAAACATATTGTTATTCTATTGAAGCAACTGCTGCCTTTTCACACTCAAGTCCCTTGACATATCTTTCGAGGAACACATTAAAGCCCGCTACATCATTCTTATCAGGAACTTCTGTTACAGTTTCAGCATCGGCGAAAACCTTCTTATCAAGGAAATCCTCAAGGGAAAGTCCCTGACCCTTAATGCTGTAAAGTGAAAGCAGAGCCATTCCGTAGGGGCCGCCCTCGCCTGCCGTTTTCATTACAGAAACGGGAGCATCAATAGCAGCTGCAGTTATCTTCTGACCTACTCCCGGATAGATATAAAATCCGCCGTGACCGTAGATTTTATCGATAGCAGCCTTTTCATTTTTAAGAAGCAGGTCCAGACCAACCTTGAGTGCCGCAAGAGCTGAATAAAGCTGAGTACGCATAAAGTTGCCAAGAGTAAAGTCGGCATCGGGAGTACGGACAAAGAGGGGTCTGCCCTCCTGTAAGCCTGTTACAGGCTCGCCTGAGAAGTAGTTATATGATGTAAGACCACCGCAGTCGGCAGCGCCCTTCATGGCATTTTCAAACATAAGGTCGAGAATTTTGCCTCTTGATACCTCAACACCGAGGGCCGAAGCAAACTCACCGAAAAGGCCTGCCCAGGCATTGATATCACTTGTGCAGTTGTTGCAGTGTACCATAGCAACAGGCTTTCCACTTGGTGTTGTCACCATATCAATTTCGGGATAAACCTTACTGAGGTTCTTTTCAAGAACAACCATAGCAAATATTGATGTGCCTGCTGAGATATTGCCTGTTCTTTCCTTTACACTGTTGGTTGCAGTCATTCCTGTTCCTGCGTCGCCCTCACAAGGCGCAAAGGGTACACCTACGGTAAAATCACCGTCATCGCAGAGGAATGAGGCGCCTTTTTCAGTGAGACATCCTGCATTTTCACCTGCAACAAGCACCTTGGGAAGGATTTCACCAAGGGTCTTGCCGAAGCCTTTTTCTTTAAGAAGAGCATCGTAGGTTGCCATCATATTTTCATCGTAGTCATTCTTCTGAGAATCAACAGGGAATATACCCGATGCCTCGCCCACACCGACGGCATTGACACCTGTGAGCATATAATGAACATAGCCTGCAAGGGTAGTAACATATGCAATTTCAGGCACATGGTCTTCTTTATTTAGGATAGCCTGATAGATGTGTGAGCAGGTCCAACGCTGAGGAATATTGAAGCCTAATTTGTCCGTCAGCTCCTCTGCCGCTTCGGCAGTTGTGGTGTTTCTCCATGTTCTGAATGGTGTGAGAAGCTTGCCGTCTTTATCAAAGGCGAGATAGCCGTGCATCATAGCTGAGATTCCTATTGCACCTGTTGTTTTAAATTCACAGCCAAACTTCTCTTTTATATCCTCTTTAAGAGCCTTGAAGCAGGAGTGCATAGCCGTCTGAACATCCTCAAGAGAGTAAGTCCAGTAACCGTTTTCCAACTTATTTTCCCAATCGTGAGCGCCGCTTGCTATGGGCTTGCAGTTTTCGTCAATAAGCACTGCCTTAACTCTTGTTGAGCCGAATTCGATACCTAAGGCAGTTTTGCCCGAAGTGATAATATCTTTCATTATTTCACCTTATTTCATAATTGAATAGTAAACTTCATTAAGCTTGAGCTCACGCTTGAAGGAAGCCATATCGGTGTTTTTGCCGATAACAACTGCTTCAATACCCATAGCTGCTGCCCAGTCGCACATCTGCTTTGATGTAAGGTCGTAGCTGAATGCTGTATGATGAGCACCGCCTGCTGTAAGCCATGCTTCGCAGCCTGTATAGAAGTCTGGACTGGGTACCCAGAAGTTTGTGGCTGTGGGAAGTGAAGGCATTTCCTTTTCGGTTTTGATGCAGTCAACCTCATTGATAATAAGGCGGAAACGGTGACCTAAATCGATAAGCGAGCAAGCGATGCCTTCGCCCTCCTTGCTTGTGAAAACAAGTCTTGCCGGGTCTTCTCTTTCGCCCATTGAAAGAGGCTTGCACTTAATACCAATTTTTCCATCTGCTATTGAAGGACAGATTTCAAGCATATGCGCCTGAAGAATACCCTCTTTGCCGGGTACAAGATTATATGTATAGTCCTCAAGCATTGATGTACCCTTGGCATTCTTCATTCCTTCGGTCATAATCTTCATAAGGCGTACCATAGCTGCAACCTTCCAGTCACCCTCAGCACCGAAGCCGTAGCCCTTTTCCATAAGTCGCTGAATAGCAAGACCCGGAAGTTGTTTCAGTGCACCGAGGTCACCGAAGTGTGTAACAATAGCCTGATAGTTCTTTTCCTTGAGAAATCGCTCAAAGCCAAGCTCGATACCTGCCTGCACTTCAACATGCTTACGGAACTCGGCAGGGTCCCTGCCCTCAAGAATGATATTGTATTTCTCGTAGTATTCATCAGTGAGAGCATTGATATCGCTCTGTGAAACTGCCTCAACCGCTTCGGCAATTTCGTTCACGGGGTAGGCGTCAATTTCCCAGCCGAACTTGAGCTGAGCTTCAACCTTGTCGCCTTCGGTAACGGCAACGTTGCGCATATTGTCGGCAACTCTCATAACACGAAGATGTGAGCTTTCAGCAATACCTACGGCGGTTCTCATCCAGGCAGCAATTTTTTCCTTTACAGCGTTATTTGACCAGTGACCAACAACGGTTTCTCTTTCAATTCCCATTCTTGAAAGGATGTGAGCGTATTCTCTGTCGCCGTGAGCTGACTGATTTTCGTTCATAAAATCCATGTCAATTGTGTCATAGGGAATTTCTTCATTGAACTGAGTATGAAGGTGAAGCAGAGGCTTCTTATATTCCTGGTGACCTAAAATCCATGACTTAGCAGGTGAGAAGGTGTGCATCCAGGTGATAACGCCTGCACATTCTTCGTCTATATTAGCTTCGTTAAAAGTCTTTCTGATAAGCTCATTTGTGATAAGAGTGGGCTTCCATACCACCTCAAAGGGAAGTATGCCACTTTTGTTAAGCTCTTCAACAATAATCTTTGAATGGTCTGCAACGTGGCTCAGGCACTCGTCACCGTAAAGGTCCTGTGAGCCTGTGCAGAACCAGAATTTATATGCTTTCATAATAAATCCTCCTTAGGAAATGTATTTTTTCAATGATAACATTTTAAAGAAAAATTGTCAACCAACAGAGCAAGCGGATAAAGGATGAAGTTTCCGCCCGTCGAGTGGGTCAGCGGGGGGGCGGCTCCATAACCGAACATCGTTCGGTTCAGCGACGAAGTCGCCGTAAATCGCAAAGCGATTTAATGGAGCCGCCGCCCACCACCTCATCAAACCAAAAGGCGGCAGGATAATCCCACCGCCGACATATAAAACCGTATTCTGCGGGTAGTAATTACCCTCCTGATAAACAATTCGTCTCAGCTTATGCCTTTTATTCTCGTAACAATACCCTTTATGATGGGTACACTGACAACGCTAAGCATAACGCCCTTGACAGCATTGATGATTGTTGCAGTGCCTATTGCCGCCCAGAGTGTGGCGTCATCAAAGGTTATGCCAAGAAAGTGCTTGAAAAACAAGGGAGTCACCACATAGTTTGCGCCAAGACCGATAAGCACGATGAAAAAAAAGCCCACTACACTGCCTATGGCGATGCCTTTATTTTCCTTTTCCTTCTTTTTAAAGGAGCGATAAATCGCCGAGAAAGGCACTACGAAGGCACAGCCGACGATGAAATTCATAAGATTTCCGAAGCCCATCTGTGTACCCAAGCCCTTAATAAGAAGCTCCAGAGCGTTTTTGACAAGCTCAGTTGCAACACCTGCCACGGGGCCGTAAACTATTGCACCGAAAAGCGCGGGAATATCGCTCAAATCCATTTTGAGATGTGATGCCGCAGGAATGGGCGCAACGGGAAACTCAAGAAGCATAAGCACGAAGGCTATTGCGCCGAGCATTGCACTTACGCAGATTGCAATCAATAATCTTTCTTCTGTTTTTTTCATAATTATTCTCCTTTTCTCAGGGTGAGAAGTAAAAAAGCCCTCGGCAAAAACCAAGGGCAGAATACTCTGAAAAGTATCTTTCTTCTTTCGTCCGGACTATACCGTCGGCTTCGGAGTTTCACCGAATCTGCACTAAGCTGTTGCTTGGCTCGCGGGCTGTAACCGCCGGTGAGGAATTGCACCTCGCCCTGAAGATATTTCGTATTTCTATATTATCACTATATGCCGTCTTTGTCAAGATGATACTTTATCTTACTCTTGACTCAAGCACCGTAACACTGCCGAGGATTTCAACCTCACCGAAGCCTGCCGGTACAAAAAGACTTTCACCCTTATAAAGTGTTATGCAGGTGTCACCGTGCATAACAACACCGTTACCGTCAAGAGCAACAAGAGAAACGAAGGAAGTCTCATCTGCCACTACCTTTGCACTTTCTCTGATTTCAAGCTTCTTCATTGTGAAAAGGTTGCAGTCAACGAGTAAGGTTTCACTGTAAGTGCCGAAGTCCTTTTCCTCGCCCATAGGCTTGCCGTCAGCATCTGCTGCCTTAAGTGAAGTGACATCAATTGCCTTTTCAACATGGAGCTCACGGGGCTTGCCGTTCTGAAGTCTGCCGTAATCGTAAACACGGTAGGTAGTGTTGGAATTCTGCTGCACCTCAGCTAAAAGTATGCCCTTGCAGATAGCGTGAAGGGTTCCTGCTTCAATAAAGAACACATCGCCTTTTTTCACCTTTACTCTGTTAACATATTCAGAAAGGGTGTTTTCTTCTATGCTGCGTCTGAACGCCTCTTTGGTTATATCCTTTTTAAAGCCGTAGATAAGCTCTGAGTTCTCATCGCAGTCTATGATGTACCATGCCTCTGTTTTGCCGTATTCACCCTCAACGCGGAGTGCGTATTCATCATCGGGATGCACCTGAATTGAAAGGTCGTCATTGGCATCAATGAGCTTTATGAGCAAGGGAAAAAACTCATATTTTTCACAGTTTGTGCCGAGATATCCCTTGCCCTCATTTGCGAGCACATCACTTAGGGTTCTGCCTTTAAATTCGGTATTTTCTATAATGCACTCACCGTCACCGTGGCAGGAAAGCACCCAGGCTTCAGCCTGTCTGTCTGTAAAAGACACCATCTCAAATTCCTTTGACAGACGCGTACCGCCCCATATGTTATCTTTTATTGCAGGTGTAAGCTTAAGAATTTTCATATGCATTCTCCTATCATAATCCTGAATTTCAAGTAATATTATTTTATAAGACCAATTAAAATTATAGTCAAGGGTGATTTTTATGTCAAGCACTCTTTCATTCTGTCTTGTTGCGGCAACGCTTCTTGCCGTTATAATCTTAGCCGTTGCTCTTAAGTCGGGACACTTTTTTAAAAGCCTTCTGCTGTCCCTGATAAGCGGTATAGGTGCGCTGTTTGCCGTTAACCTACTGACACCTTTAACAGGTGTGGAAGTCTGCCTTAACTACATAAGTCTTGCCATCAGCGGCATTTTCGGCATCCCGGGAGTTATTGCTCTTTTGTTTATGCACTGAAAGTGCTTTCAACGCCCTTGGCAATTGCTTCGGCTAAAAGCTGCTGATTATTTGAATCGATAAGTTTCATACACTCATTGTCATTTGTGATAAAGCCCGTTTCTATAAGCACCGAGGGACAGTCTTCAAGTCTTGTAACACTGAAGGGATAGTAAACGGTACCGCCTGCAAGGCTGCCGTAAAGACTGCTCTGACCTGCATAGAGGTTGTTTCTGAAAACAGAGAGCAGATTGTTATAGATATTCTGTGCCAATGAGAATGAGAAGGGCTTGTAGTAATACACTCCCGTACCTATTTTGCTTTTATCCTTCGAACCATTACAGTGAATTGAAATGAAAAGGTCAGGCTTGAGAGAATGCACCATAGCTTTTCTGTCTTCGAGAGGCACATTGACATTTCCGCCTCGTGTGAAATAAACTGTAGCTCCCCTTCTTTCAAGAGCCAGCTTTGTATAATAGGCAAGAGCATAGTTGACATTACTTTCATAAACACCTCCACCAAGTCCGAGAGCGCCGCTGTCATTGCCGCCGTGACCCGGGTCAAGAAGTATTACACTGCCCGAAAGGCTCTGAGGTCTGTTATGTATTGTTATGGTAAGATAGCCGTTCTGATCGTATTCCACGCTGCAACCGTAATATCTGCCCGTTGCACGAAGGGGCATAGTCAGAGTGAGTCTATCTGCACCGGGAGTGAAGTTTGCCCCCGAAATGACATCACTCAAAGAAGCATCAACACTGCCTTGTACCGCGGAAGTATGATAAAAAACAAACTGCACTGCATTTGCCGTAAAGGATGTGACATTATAAACCTTGCCGTATGCGGAATAGTAGTTTTGAGGTGAATAGTAGAAATCATATGGTACTCTCCAATCGGTACGCAGTTTAACCGTCAGGGTACCGCCTGAACCTGTGCAGGAAACAACACTCATTGTGTTTGCGGCAAGATTCTGTCTCGGCGTTAATTGAACAGCATCTCTTTTCACCTTTCTGCCTGATGCAAGCTCATAGAAATAAACCTGCTCGCCGTCATCCTCGTTGTAGGCTTCACTCTGTCCCGTAACATAGTCAATTGTGCCGTAAGGCAGAGGCGTATAGTGAGGCACGTAGGTATCATCACCGTCAATAAGAGGCCAAGTGTCTGCATAAGATGAGGTCACTACACACATCTGATTGCCCGTATAGGAATTATAATCGGGCAAGGCTATGCTCGGCAGAGTTGTTGTCTGCACTGAAGGCAGAGTGGGCAGTGCCGTTGTATATTCGTAGGCATCACTCGGCAAATCGGGATTATAGTTGCCCACAAAGGTATGGGTTGTGCTTTGCTGAGTGTTTTGTATAATCTCATTTTCATCGGCAGGGATAATAACCGCACCGTCAGTCTGTATTGTGTTGCCGTCATAGGAGGCTATTATTTTCATCTGACCGAGGGATTCTATTTCCTCTTTGCTTGAGGGCATTCTGATGTTTGCAACAAAGGCAGTGTAGCAAGCCTTTTCACTGCTTGCAGGTCTTGCCTTATATCTCTTTGCACCCATTTTTACAGTTATTTCAGCCTTGGAGTAGCCTATAACCACAACCCTGAGTTTTTCCTTTGGCGAAGCAAAAACAGCATCTGAAGGCGAAACAGAATCAATAAGCTCACCTTCGAATTTATAGTCAACCTCATAGATTATTTCTTCATCGCACTGCTTTACTGAGAAACTTTTCTTTTCTTCGTCAAGGGAAAGGCTAACTGTTGTTCTGCCCGTTTCACCCAGGGGAATTTTTTCACCGTCAATATAAGCAGGGAACATATTTGAGCCGCAGATTTCTATTTCCTTTGTGAAATCACCTGCAGTAACAACATCATAGTTATATCCCGTTATATCAAGCCATCTGAAAGCAAGTTCAGGGACTATTCCTTCGGTTATGTATTCATAAACTGCCGAAAAACTGTTCTGATAGTTTTTAGTCACAGCCTTATATGAAGAAAAGGCTCTCACGGTTAAAGTTTTAAGGTTTCTCAGGGAATAAACCGTCTTAAGTGCCGAATCGGGACTTTCTTTTTTGTCTGCAATCTTCTTAAAATCAACGCTACATATCATTTTTGTTTTGGCAACATCCAGAACTCTGTCCCAATATTCCAGCTTATCCATATCCGTTTCACTGCCCACATTGAAGCAAAGACCGTCAACGCTTTTCTTGTTGAATTTCACATTATCCGTGTCAACACTTATCAGAGCATAAACCTTATATTTAGGTTCTGTGACGCAAACTGCCTTTATTGCCAGCAGCTTGTTGTTAAGCTTTTCCACCTTGGTATTTTCCCCGTCAACTATCATGCCGTTGGTATGCTTCACAATTTCACTCAAGGAGCTTAAATGGCAGTTTATGGGCACCTTGCAATAAACCTTAAAGCCTTTTGCTCTGAGTATAGAACCTACAGCAGTGAGTTTTTGGGTTGCTTCGTCTGTAATTTTTCCGTCACTGCCGAGAAGAGAGTCAAAAGACAAAAACACATATTTAAAGGCTTCGTTATCAATTTTGTCAGCAACCTTTTTTATTGCATCTTCGTCTAAAAAGGAAACATCACTGCTTTCATAAAGCCACAGTGCATTATCAGCCTTTGGAGCCTTTTCCTTACCCATACTCAGCAGTGCTTCATCAGCATTCTGTGTTATATTCTCATTGCCGAAAATATCTTCAACCTGCTCTCTGCCTGCAAAGTAGATAAAGGTCAGCCCTGCAACTGCCGCAAGGACAAAGAGCATTATTCCGATTATAAGGTTTCTAGTTTTTGTATTCATGTTTTTGTTCCTTTGTTTTAATTGCTTGAAAATATATTATATCACACTTTTAAGATTATTTAACTCCTGAGATAAAAATTTTTTTGAAAAATTTATATATGATGCACTGTAAAGACCGAAAGAGTGTATATTGCCGTCTTTAAGACACCTGACCTGCCGGCTGATGATATCACTGCTTTTCTGCCATTCTGTTTTTCCTTTTTCACCTGCATATATATCTTCCTCACCTGCTTTATAAAGGGCAAGAGCAGGCACAAATTTAATTTTTTCATTCTTCACCATTTCCTGCCATCGGAAAAGTGTCTCTTCAAAGGGTAGATATTCATTGTTAAAACCGAAATAAAGCTGGGGCAATATTATATCACAGTAGCCATCTTCACTGCACCATAGCTTCACATCGGCATAAAGCTGATTTATATTTTTATCAATATCTCCCGAGGGACTGACGGAAAAAATCTTATTCTCACCGTAGGACTTGACCGTAATATAAAGGCTTTGGAGAAGGACATTCACATTTTCCCGTCTCCACTGAGAAAGGCTCAGTTTACCGCCCTTTTCTTTATAGAGTTCATACTGCTCCTCATCGGCAGAGTTCATATCGGGAGGATAAAAATAATCGTCAATATGTATGCCTTTGAGATTATAATTTTCCATAAGCTCCTTTGCACCACGAATAATTTTTTCTCTTACCCCTTCAAGTGCCGGATTGAGATATTTCCCCGAGGGCGTGATTATAGCATCCTTTTCTGCAGCATCCTTAGCCAATCTGTAGGGATTTATCCAGGCGTGAAGACCGATGCCGTACTCCTTTGCCACTGAGCATACACAGCTCAGCACATCAAATGAAGCCCCTTTTGCATATTTGCTCAGGGGATAAATTTCTGACTTATATATGGCATCACCGAAGGGACGAACCTGAAAAAAGCAGTCCGTAACACCGAGACTTTTCATATTTTCAAAATAAACTGAAATGTATTCTCTGTAGGCTTTTTCCGTCTTTGTTTCAGAGGAAACTGCAGTTTCCGTGTAACTGAGCCAGGTGAAAATAAAAGATTCATTGTCCTCATCTATTATTTCACTGTCATATGCGGCATTTTCGTGAAAGTCAAGATTTCCGCTGTCATTGCTTGTAAGCACATTGCAACCGCAGAAGGAAAAGAAAACTGCAAATAAAATCAGTACCGCAAGATGTTTTTTCAACCTGTTCACCGCCTTCTTGCCTTTCACTCTTGACATAAAGATAAAAAGGCACTAAAATATAATCAGTAATTTTAACAAGGAGAATTAAGCCATGGCAATCAGCACTATAAATAAAGTTCACGCAAATGATGAAGGCATTTCAAATCCCGTCATATGCCCCAAGTGTGACAAAACCGTAGGCATGCGCCTTTTCACTGCAGTTGACACTTCAATTGTGGCAAAACTTTCAGATGAGAATAAGGATGTCAGCTTTGCAGTGTGTCCTCTTTGCTCAGGCGTTTTTGCCGTTGCAGAGAACTATATAAGAGAAAGAGCTGCAGGCACAACTGTTATTATGACAGAAAGTGACCTGACACCTATTGAGAGAAAATAAATGAATCCGCTTTATATAGTTATAATCTATTTTGCTCTTATTTCTCTCATAACAGCTGCAGTGACTGCCGCCGATAAACACAAAGCTAAAAAAGGCTCTTTCAGAATAAGCGAGGCTACTCTGTTTATTCTTGCCCTTCTCGGCGGTGCTTTATCGGAATATATGACCATGCGCCTTATACGGCATAAAACTCTCCATAAACGTTTTATGCTTGGGCTGCCACTGATAATTATTCTTCAGCTTGCAGCAGTAATCCTGCTGACAGTTCACTTTTAAATTCAGGGACACGGAAAAATCCGTGTCCGCTTTTTATTATATAAGTATCATTTCCTCTGTGGTTATAGTGTCATTTTCTATGGCATTTTCCAGCTTTATTGCCTCGGCAGTGGTACCGTAACGCCTTGCGATATCCCACAGAGTTTCTCCCTTGAGAGGAAAATACAAAGTCAGGGCAGCCATATCATCCCTATTTTTTTCTTCGAGTATTTCTATATTTCTAACTATTCTCTTCCCGTCGCAGGAATAAATTACGGCGCTTATGCCATTTTCGATTTTGACTTCTATTTTATCCTTCCCCATAAGATTACAATCAATATTGCGCACCTGACAGCTCATATCGCACTTCAGATTTTCATATTTTTCTTTCAGCCTGATATCAAAGGGAAAATCAACATTTTTTTCGCTGTACTGCGGTAAGCCCTTGCTGTCAAGATAAAGAATACAAAGAGTAAGAGAGCACTCCCCTTTGGCAGTATCGTCCTTGCCGGTCATTGTGGCGGAAACATCACTGCACCATATATCCATAACGCTTCCGATATCTCCCGATGAAAACTCCAGGGTATGTTTTATTGTTTTTTGCTGTTCTGCCGTGTGTACTGCATTGAGAAACTCTTCAGCAGTGTAATCAGCCTTTATTTCGTTGGTGGTGCTGTAGCAGTCTGTTACAGTGCTTATTTCCTCTTTGCAGGTGCATATACACAATGCGGCAACCTTAGCACCTATCTCAAGAAGCGACCCCTTGGAGTCTGCATCTGATTTTCTCTGGACACTCAGGCATCTTACACTCAGCTTTACTCTGCACTCTGAATTTTCGTCAATACCTGTCAGGTCAATTATCTGACTTATGGGCATAGTGTGATTAATAAGCTCAACTCTGCCCTCATCTCCGTCAGTGCAGTAAAGCACCTGAGTATAAAGCTGTCCTTTTATAAGAAGCTTATCACTGACCGCCTTGCGTGAGTCTATAACTCCATAGGCAGAGGTTCTGAGAATTTTACCTACGGTACCTTTATCTGCAGGCACCTGAATTGTTTCACCCATTTCAAAAACCTTTTCACGCTGACATATAAGCTTTTCGCAAAATGTTTTATCGGGCTTTATCTGCACGCCCTTACCTTCACAGCCTGACAGCACTTCCCGTGTGACAGCACAGTAAACATCAAAACTAACTGATATATTTCCCTCAACATTTATTCTTCTCTGACTTGTGGCACGGCAGTTGACATAATTTGTTTTTGCCGTGGGACTGACTATCACACCCGCCGGCATATCTTTGCAAGACACTGTTACAGACATTTCGTGCCGCGTTTCAAAGCAATCGGTTTTGTCCTTTTCCCCCACATATATGAGCCTTATATCTGCCGTGACATCGGCTTTTATGTTTTCACCGCTTATGCTTACGGATGTTACCCAAGGTGTAATTATACACTTGAGAATACGCTTTATGTCACTGCAATAATCGGGTAGGTTTATCTGAGTTGTCACATTTTTCTGTTTAGACAGTATCACAAAAAGCTGCGATGACGTAAGAGTTTGCTTTTCAGGTTTGAAAGTCATTGATATACATCTCCTTTTATGTTATACACAAAATGTATATTATGTTTCTTCACCGATTATGCAGAACACTCACAGGCTTTTAAGCGTAAAATATAACGAGGTGAAATTATGGGTGAAACTATTTACAGTGCTTTTTGTGTTATTATGTGTCTGCTTGGCATTTTCTCTGCTTTATGGCTGATAGTTTGCCGTATGCTGTGTAAAAGGGATTGCAAAGATATTATAACCGTTGTGCTGAATAATAACAGCAGTGAGCTTCCCGATAAGGTTTACAGTGCGTTACTTCTTAGCAAGCACCGCCCCCTCGGAATGCGTGACATTTATGTTATGGATAAGGATGTCCCTGAACACATAAAAATACTGTGTCAGTCCTGCGTCGGAAATTTTGGCAAGGTACATTTCATTTCTCAAGAGGAAGTTTTGAACATATTTCAGAATAGAGATTGAAAAAGCCTGTGGCTTTGTAGTATAATAAAGGTTAATGATGTTAAAGGAGGACTGCCTGTGAACGGTGAAGTTTTTATTGAAGGCACAATAGAAAATATCGTCTACACAAACCCGGAAAACGGCTACAGTGTTATTGACCTGAGCTATGAAGGCAGTCTTGTTACTGTTGTGGGCATTATGCCCTCCTGCTGTGTGGGCGAAAAACTGAAGGTCAGGGGTCAGTGGACAAAGCATCCTTCCTTCGGAACACAGTTCAAAGCTGAAGCCTGTGAGCGTTCAATGCCTAAAAGTGCCGGAGATATGCTTCGTTATCTCTCAAGCGGCACTGTAAAGGGAATAGGTCCGAAAATGGCGCAGAAGATAGTTGAACGCTTCAGTGAAAACACCTTTGATGTGCTTGAAAATCATCCCAACGAGCTTGCACAGATTAAGGGTATATCTATGGATAAGGCATTGGAAATGACAGAAAAATTCCGCAGTCAGTTTGCTGTCAGAGAGGTTATAATTGCCCTCGAGCGTGTGGGCATGAACTCAAGTGAATGTCTCAGTGCATATAAAGCTTACGGCACCGCAGCACCTGAAAGAATAATAGAAAACCCTTACATTCTCTGCGGCGATAAAATAGGTATGCGCTTTGAAAGAGCAGATGAAATTGCAGCCTCCTTCCCAGGTGAAGTAAAGTCGATTTTCCGTCAGCGTGCAGGCATAGTGCATATTCTTCGTCATAACCTGAGAAACGGTCACACTTGCCTGCCAAGAGCTAAAATTATATTGCCTGCCGAAGAATTGTTGGGTATTGATCACGATGAAGTACAGTCCGTTATAGAGGACCTTATTGAAGATAAAGAAATAGTTGAAGATTTCATTGATGATAAAAGCTATCTGTTTTTACCCTATGAGTATTACGACGAAAAGGCTATAGCTGACCGTATAAAGGTTATGCTTCGCTTCCCCCCTGCTGAGGGTCGCACTCTTGATAAGGATATAGAGGCAATTGAAGAGCGCAAGGGAATTAAGTTTGAAGAAAAGCAAAAGCAGGCAATTAAAACTGCCGTGACAAAAGGTCTTTTAGTCCTCACCGGCGGTCCGGGTACGGGTAAAACAACCACTCTCAACGGCATACTTGAACTCTTTGAAAAGAAAAAGCTCCGTGTACTTCTTGCCGCACCCACCGGCAGAGCCGCAATGAGAATGAGCGAAGTTACGGGAAGACAGGCCAAAACAATACACCGTCTGCTTGAATCAGAATGGGCTGACGGCGACAGACAAATTTTTGCAAGAAACATCGAAAATCCTCTTGAAGCTGATGCGATTATCGTGGACGAGCTGTCAATGGTTGACACTCACCTTTTTGCCGCACTTCTTAATGCACTGCCCCTTGGTTGCAGACTTATTATGGTGGGCGACTCTGACCAGTTGCCACCCGTAGGTGCAGGCAATGTGCTTCACGATATTATTGAGTCTGAGCTTCTGCCCACGGTGTGTCTTACTCAGGTTTTCCGCCAGGCTATGGAAAGTCTCATCGTCACCAATGCTCATAAAATCGTGGGCGGTGAATATCCCGACCTTGGCCGCAATGACAAGGATTTCTTCTTTATGCACCGAGGCGATGTGTACTCTGCCGCAGAAACCGTCTGCGAGCTTTATAATAAACGGTTACCAAAGGCTTACGGATATGACCCTATGACGGATATTCAGATTATATGCCCCTCAAGAAAAGGCGTTACGGGTACTGTCAGTCTCAACACAGAGCTACAGAAGCTCCTTAATCCTCCTGACAAGGATAAGGAAGAATTAGTCCGTCAGGTGCGCATTTTCAGAGAAGGCGACAAGGTTATGCAGATTAAGAATAACTATGATATTCTCTGGACCAAAGGTAAAGAGGTGTCAAGCGGAATTTTCAACGGTGATATCGGCAGAATTATTGCCATAAATCACAACGCTTCTTTTATGAAAATAAATTTTGACGGCAGAATTGCCCTTTATCCCTTTGACAATGTGCCTGAATTAGAGCTTGCTTATGCCATTACGGTACACAAAAGTCAGGGCAGTGAATTTGAAGCGGTGATTATGCCCGTTTGCAGTGTTATCCCTCAACTGAGCTATCGCAACCTGCTTTACACCGCCGTAACAAGAGCAAAATCAAGGCTTATTTTAGTCGGTACACAAAGTCAGATTAACGCTATGGTTGACAACGACAAAAAAACAAGGCGCTATTCATTCCTCAAGCACCTGCTGACAAGAGAATAAAAAACATTTAAGGCAGAGATTAAAACCTCTGCCTTTTGCTTTACTCTGCCTCATATTTGCTTTTATATTTATCACCTATTCTTACGCTTTCGTCCATATTTTCCACTGCCTGCTTATATCTTTCAATAACAGCCTTTGCATTTTCACTCGTGTCAAGCTCACCTATAGGACATAGATATTCGTTGCCGTGATTGCCATGGGTGTAAAGTTCGCCGTCTTCGCCGCCGCTTGCCAGAATAAGATAACAGCGCCCCTCATCAGGAAGCATATCGCCTTGATAAAGACTTGTCAGCTTCTTGTGAAGATAAACTCCCTCACCCTTGTAAAGAGTTATGGGCTCATCTGTTTTAAGGTTACCCTTCAGGTTTTGCTTTACGGTGATTTCATATTCTGTTCTCGGGTCACTGTGAAGCCAGAGTCTTTCACTGAGCCATACATTATCATATCTCACTCCCTTAACCTTATTCACTTCGGCAACAAAAACATAGTCAGCCCAGCCTGCATTTTTCTCTATATCCGACACGTCATAAACATAGTCAATAATCATATTTGCACGCTCATATTTCTCATTTATAACGCTGATTGGGTCTTTCAGTTCATAGAGAGTTGTTTCGGCTTTTTCTTTATACCACAGAGCAAAAGCTCTACCAGAGAGGAAAATCACTCCCACCGACAAAATCACACATAAAATACAAATTATTACTTTCTTTCTCTTCATTATTTTTCACCCTTTCATCAAGTCTTTCGCTTTATAAGATGAAATTTGACCGCAGATTGTTGCATAAGAGAGCTATAAATTTCAAGTCTCTGCAAGGTGGGCTCCGCACAAGCACCCCATAGGGTGCTCGTCGCGGGACACCTGCGGTGTCCTGCGTGCCGGATGAAATCCGGCAGCGGAGCCCCCCGACCGGCTTTCAGCAAAAAACAAACCTGCAAGGAAAACCCTGCAGGTCTGTAGAAAAATTATTCTTTTGAGAAGCCGTAGTAGATGTCTTCTGTGTAAACGTTGTTTTCATCCTTATCGTGGTGTGAATACCAAATCTGAGCGAAGAAGGGGTTAACCTTAGCAATTTCGTCATACTTCCAGGGCATGGGAAGACATTCAGGACACCAGTGACCGCCCTTGAGAGCAAGGTTGGGTGACATATCGAATTCGTGGCCGCAAGCACACTTCCACTTAATGGGTGTGTACATATCCTTGCCAAGCTTCTTTGATACACATTCACCGCCTCTGAATTCAGCAGCCTTCTTCATATCAGCAATTGTAAGGCTGTCGAAAGGCTTTGTTTCATCATAACCGTGGTCAAGATAGCTCATTTCATATTTATCGGGAATGATAACTTCGAATTCATCCCATGTCTTGGGAATAGCATTATACTTCTCAAGTGAGCCGTAGTATGCTGTGATTCTGTCCTTCATACCGTTCTTGATCCAAGCCTGTGTACCGTAGAGCGGTGTGTTAGCGATGGGTTCCATCATGAATTTCTTAACAAGGCCGAGAGGAGCAAGACCTGACATCTTGTAGAAGAAGGGAACCTGAGCTGACATTCTCTTGAAGTATTCCTTGATGGGAAGATACTCTCTGAAGTGGAGATAGTTTTCAAGGTCATCAGCGTCTGTGTACCACTGACCGTGGAAGTTCTGAAGAATGAACCAGTTGGGATCAAAGAGCTTCTTGGGTAC
>JAZTYQ010000095.1:0-19805 GCA_045637065.1 Acutalibacteraceae bacterium | reverse complement strand
TTTATATATTATATATAAAGTAGATATTAAGAGTAAGTATCCATTCATTATAAGCAAAAACACAGGAAAAAAGGAGGAAAATTTTATGGATTCTTTCAAAGAAATCTGGGATCTGGTAAGACAGGAACTTCAGCAGAATGTAACAGAAGTAGCATACAATGTCTGGCTCAGTCCACTTGAGTTTGTTTCGTTTAAAAACGACACTATCTATCTTTCAATCAGCGAATTTAAAAAGAACATTATCATCGACAAGTTTTCAGGCATTATCCACGAAACCCTCGAATCAATTTTCGGATTCCATGTTAACGTTGAGTTTGTTGTTCCTGAAGATAAGGCAAAAGAAAATTCGGGCATTTCTTCATCTGTAAAAGACAGCAATGATGAATATGATTACACCTTCAATAATTTTATTACCGGCCCATCAAACAGATTTGCCTATGCAGCAGCAATGAATGTTGCAACCCATGTAGGAAAGTCATATAATCCGCTTTTCATATACGGACACTCAGGTCTCGGTAAAACTCACCTTCTTATGGCTATTATGAATGAAATAAAGGCCAAAGACCCTAATACAAATATTATTTACACAAGTGCCGAGCATTTCACCAATGACCTTATTTATCATATCGGAAACCATAATACTCATGTTTTCCATGAAAAATACAGAAGCTGCGATGTGCTTTTGGTTGATGACGTTCAGTTTATTTCAAAGGGCGTTCAGGTTCAGGAAGAATTTTTCTATACCTTCAATGCTCTGACTGAAAACGGCTCACAGATAGTTCTTACCTCAGACCGTCCTCCCAAGGAAATGGTTACTCTTGAAGAAAGACTTCGCACACGCTTCGAAATGGGTCTCATAGCTGACATTCAGCCTCCCACACTTGAAACAAGAATGGCCATTGTAAATAAGAAGGCCCTTTATCACGAGCTTGAGCTTTCAGACGATGTTGTAAAGTTTATTGCCGACAACATTAAAAAGAATATCCGTCAGATTGAGGGTATTATAAAAAGAATCAAGGCTTATCAGGATGTTGAAGGAGTAAAGGTTAATCTTGCCCTTGCAAAAAGAGCAATAAGTGATATTATTAACGATTCTCAGCCTCTTCCCGTTACGGTTGAAAATATTATCAACGAGGTGTCACGCACATTTAATGTTTCACCTTCAGATATAAGAAGTGATAAGAGAAACGCAAATATTTCTCAGGCAAGACAGGTTGCAATTTATGTTGTTGAGCAGGTAACAGGTCTTTCACTCAAGGCTATAGGCTCAGAATTCGGCAATAAGCACCACTCAACAATAATCTATGCTCTCAAAGAAATAAAATCCAAGCTTGAAAAGGATGTTTCACTTAAATCAACAGTTGATGATATCATTAAAAACATCAATGAAAGCTGACAAATTTTTCAACATTTTATTTAACATTCCACAAACATTTTTCAACATATATAACATGCTGATTTTTGCTGTGTGAAAAACTCAGAATATCCCACATCTCATTTAACAATCAAAACACCGGATTTTTTGAGGTTTAAAGAGGCTTTGCAGACTTTCCCACAAAGTCAACAGCCTCTACTACTACTACTATTTTTTAATAATATATTTTATGAAAAAAATCCGAAAAACAAAAAATTAAGAAGATACGGAGGTTATCTTATGAAAATTCAATGCTCAAGCGCAGAGCTTTCAAAGGCCTGCATGAATGTACAGAGAACAGTTTCAAATAAATCAACCATTCCTGCCCTTGAGGGCATTCTCCTGGATGCTAAAGACGGTATTGTTTCACTCACCGGCTATGACCTTGAGGTTGGCTCAATTGCAAAGGTACCTGCTGAAATTTCAGTGGAAGGCAGAATAGTACTTGGTGCAAAAAATCTTTGTGACATTCTCAGAATGATTCCCGGTGACACTGTTTCAATTGATTGCGATGAAAGAAACATCAGCAAAATAAAGAGTGAAGAAACAGAATATTCTCTTATCGGTACCTCTGCCGATGACTATCCGGATCTGCCCACAGTAAATAAGTATATATCAATTACTCTTGAGCTGGGTACTCTCAAGGATATGATCAAAAAGACAATTTTCTCTGTTTCAACAAGTGAAAGAAATCCCGTTCATACAGGTGTAAAGTTTGAAATTAACGGCGGCAAAATTGTTCTCGTTGCCGTTGACGGTGCAAGACTTGCAATAAGACGCGAAGAAATCGATTTTATGTATGAAGGCGAAGAAAATGCCGATAAAAATCTTGAGTTTGTTGTACCTTCAAAAACTCTTAATGAAATATTAAAGCTCAGCGGTGACGACGATACTCAGATAGTAATTTATATCGGTGACAGACATATCGTTTTCAAATATAAGGAATATGAAATTATTTCACGCCTTCTTGAAGGCAAGTTCATCGATTATAAGGCAGCTATTCCCATGACACATTCAACAACAATAATCGTACCCACAAGAAGCCTTATAGAATGTATTGAAAGAACATCACTTATTATCACAGATAAATCAAGCCCCGTACGCTGCGTAATTGAAAACGGAATTATGAAATTCTCATCAGTTACGGCTATCGGTACTGCAAGCGACAAGCTGGCTGCAGATATTGAAGGTAACAACCTTGAAATAGGCTTCAACAACAGATTTGTGCTTGATGCTCTCAAGGTTTGTGACTGTGATGAAATAAAAATTGAAATGGGCTCATCAAATCAGCCTATTATCATCACTCCTTTAGAGGGAGACAGCTTCTTCTTCCTTATTCTCCCCATCAGAATATAATTTCAAAGAGTTGATTATAAATGAAAATCGTTAAAGTTAAAGTTGCCGAAAAAAAGACCGTAGAGGTTAAGATAACAACTGAAAATATCAGACTTGATTCTGCACTTAAATTATCAAATGCAGTTTCAACGGGCGGTCAGGCAAAATGGGTAATTCAGGACTCTCTCGTAAAGGTGAATAATGAGATTTGTGTTTCAAGAGGTAAAAAGCTCATTCCCGGTGACAGCTTCGAATACGAAAGAGTTATATATAAGATAGTGAAATAAGCCTATGAATGTAAATTATCTTCAGGTAAAAAATTTCCGTAATATCGAAAAATGCCAAATTGAGCCTTGCGACAATGTGAATGTTATTTACGGTCAGAATGCTCAGGGAAAAACAAATCTTCTTGAAAGTATATGGCTGTTTACGGGCTGCAGAAGCTTTCGCGGCTCAAAGGACAGTGAAATGGTAAACTTCAATTGTGCAAAAGGTGTTCTCGATATGGATTTTTATGCTTTTGACAGAACATATAACGCTCACCTTGAAATAGGTGAAGGCAGAAAGTTTATGCTTGGCGGAGTAAAGAAAACAACAAGTGAAATTATGGGTAACTTTCTTTCTGTAGTGTTTTCTCCGGTGCATCTGTCTCTTGTTAAAGACGGTCCTTATGAAAGAAGACGATTTCTCGATATTGCCATAAGTCAGCTTAAGCCTAAATACGGTGTAACACTTTCACAATATAACAAAGCAGTGCAGCAAAGGAACATTCTTCTTAAAGATATTGCTTATCACAGTGAGCTTTACGATACCCTTGATATATGGGAAGACAGAATCGCTTTTTATGCAAGTGAAATAGTGCGTCAGCGTCTGGGATATATAAACAAGCTTTCGTCCTATTCCCATGATATTTATTCCGGACTTTCTTCAGGCAAAGAAAAGCTTCAGATAGGCTATGACCAGCAGACGGTTATTGCAGGCGAAACAAAGCAGGAGCTTTATGAAAGCATAAAAAATCAGCTTTATCTTTCAAGAAAAAACGATCTTGCTACAGGCTTCACTTCAGTTGGACCTCACAGAGATGACTTGTCAATTAAAATTGACGGTCTTGTTGCAAGAAGCTACGGCTCCCAGGGTCAGCAGCGCTCTGCGGCTCTCTCTCTTAAATTAGGCGAGGCTGCAGTAATAAAGAGCTTTTCAGGTGAGCAGCCCGTTGCACTTCTTGACGATGTTATGAGTGAGCTTGACGAAACAAGACAAAACTATATATTAAATCACATAAAAGACTGGCAGGTATTTATAACCTGCTGTGACCCGAATAATGTGAGAAATCTTAAATCGGGCAAAAAGTTTGAAATGAAAAACGGAAAGGTCAAGTGATAGAATGTATCTTCATTTAGGGCAGAATACAGTTATAACTCACGATGAAATTATAGGTATATTTGACCTTGACAACACGACAGTTTCAAAAAAGACAAGAGATTATCTTAAAATTGCCGAAAAGCAAGGAAGAATTCACGTTGTGTCAAATGAGCTTCCGAAATCATTTATAGTATGTAACCAGAATGATGAAATAAAGGTTTATCTTTCACAGATTTCCTGTGCAACGCTTCTCAAGCGTACTCAGGAAGGAACATATTAAAAATTTAAAATAACAAAAATTCTTTTGGTTAGCTTTTCTTTTAAGAAAAGTAATGTCTGTCCGGCGAGGACAAAAAAGATAATTAAAAATCCAAATATCATTTAAAATAACGAAACGGAGGTATTAGCCATGGATGAAATCAAGGCTAACGCTGAAAATGAAGTAAGAACAGCCGGCGAAATAGTTGACGAAATTATCGAAACTATGGACACTGTTGTTACTGAGGAGTATACTGCCGATGCAATTCAGGTTCTTGAAGGACTTGAAGCTGTAAGAAAGCGCCCCGGTATGTACATAGGTTCGACAGGTCCCAGAGGTCTGCACCACCTTGTATATGAAATCGTTGACAACTCAATCGACGAGGCTCTTGCAGGCTACTGTACTCATATTGAAGTTGAAATTTTACCCGGAGATATTATTACCGTACGAGATAACGGTCGAGGCATCCCCGTTGGCATCAATGAGCAGCAGGGCCTTCCAGCTGTTACTGTTGTACTCACTGTCCTTCATGCCGGCGGTAAGTTCGGCGGCAGCGGTTATAAGGTATCAGGCGGTCTTCACGGTGTAGGTTCATCAGTTGTTAACGCCCTTTCAGAGTGGATGGAGGTTGAGGTTTCTCAGGCAGGTCACGTTCACCATCAGAGATTTGAAAGAGGTAATATTGCAACTGACCTGACTGTTATCGGTGACACTTCAGAAACAGGTACCTTTATCAAATTCAAGCCCGATGCACTTATTTTCCAGGAAACAACCATTTACGATTATGAAATTCTCAAAAACCATCTTCGTGAATCAGCTTTCCTTAATGCAGGTCTTGCTATCACTCTTACAGATAAGCGTGACCCCGACAATATTATTGAAGATTATTTTTGCTATGAGGGCGGTATCGGCTCTTTCGTTGAGCATATAGGTGAAACCTACGGTCTGACACCTATTCACGAAAAGGTTATTCACTTCTCAACTGTTGACGGTGACAGAAGTGCCGAAATAGCTCTTATGTATAATGACGGCTATAAAGAGAGAATTTTCTCCTATGCCAATAATGTTAACACAATCGACGGCGGTACTCACGAAACAGGCTTTAAAACAGCACTGACTAAGGTATTCAACGAGTACGGCAAAAAATACGGCTTCCTCAAGGATGCCGACACAAAACTTTCAGGCGAAGACTGCCGTGAAGGTCTTGTTGCAGTTATTTCGGTTAAGCTCACCGAGGCTCAGTTTGAGGGTCAGACAAAGGGCAAGCTGGGTAACACTGAAATGACAAAGCTCGTGAGCAACACAGTTTATAACAAGCTTACAGACTTCTTTGAAGAAAACCCTGCAATTGCAAAGGCAATTGTTTCAAAATCACTTGACGCTTCAAGAGCAAGAGAAGCTGCAAGACGCGCAAGAGAAGCTGCAAGAAGAAAGTCACCTCTTGAAAGTAACTCACTTCCCGGTAAGCTTGCCGACTGCACAGAAAAAGACCCCTCCAAGACAGAAATTTACATCGTAGAGGGTGACTCGGCAGGCGGCTCTGCAAAGGAAGGCAGAGACAGAACGATTCAGGCTATTCTTCCTCTTTGGGGTAAGATGCTCAACGTTGAGAAGTCAAGACCCGATAAGGTTATCTCAAACGAAAAGCTTCTTCCCGTTGTAACAGCTCTCGGTGCCGGCTTCAATGAAGATTTTGACGTTGAAAAGCTCCGTTACCACAAGGTTGTTATCATGGCCGATGCCGACGTTGACGGTGCCCATATCAGAACTCTTCTTCTTACCTTCTTCTTTAGATATATGAGACCTCTTATTGACGGCGGTTTTGTTTATATTGCTCAGCCTCCTCTTTATAAGCTCAGCAAGGGTAAGCGCCACGAATATGCTTACTCCGATGAAGAAAGAGACAGAATTATGACAGAAATGCCCGGTGCTGACATTCAGCGTTACAAGGGTCTTGGTGAAATGGACCCCGAGCAGCTCTGGGAAACAACAATGAATCCCGAAAACAGAATAATGCTTCGTGTTACTCTCGAGGATGCCATAGCAGCAGACGAAACCTTCTCAATTCTTATGGGTGACAAGGTTGAGCCCCGCCGTGAATTCATTGAGAAAAACGCTAAGTATGTTCAGAATCTTGACGTTTAATTTAAGGACTTGATGCAATGACACCTTACGGAATAGTTTATAAGGATAATTTATATGCCCTTGAGCAGTCCTGCCTTATATGGCAGAAAAAATACGGGGTACTCAGAGCTCCGGCTCTTATAAAACCTATAGCAATAGAAATTCTGTTTGTTTTTCTTATAAACGGTGCTTTGTTTCTGATTAATAAAGATGATGCAGGTTTTCTCATTTACACCTCGGTTGTTATGGCAGTGTGCTTCGCTTTTCTCACTTATTTCACTTTCAAAACAACCTATGTCAGACAGCTCGCAAAGGTCAATATTGACATTTATCAGAAACAGGTAGTGCTTTTTGAAGACAGAATAGAATTAAAATCCTCTTATTCCCACTCAGTATTTTATTATGACGAAATAATTCACTGGAAAGAAGAAGCGGGAATTCTCACAATTATAATAGACAAAAGTATGATTCCTATTTCCATTTACGGTTCATGTGTGGGAAAAGGTAACTATGAGAAATTCACTTGTATTTTCAAAGAAAAAATGAATTCTTCTCTCAGCGGAAAGGAAGGTATGTGATATGAAATACTTTTCCATTTCCTACACACTTACTGCAGAGGATTATAATGAATATGACAGACTCTATAACAGAGATTATATAAAGCTCAGATTTAAAAGACTTATCCCTCTTTATATTGTACCTGTTATAATCTGTGCTTTTATTGAGTTGCAGACTGCAATTATAGTGGGTGTTATGGCTTTGTTTTCCTTCATTCTTCCTTTTTTAGGAAACAGAGAATTTTCCAAGCTGAGAGGAGAATCCTCACTCTTTAAAAGAGAAAGCACAGTTGAGTTTTATGACAACCACATTGTTACAAGGCTTATGCCTGACGGCAATTTCAGAAGTGAAACCGAAAAGCACTACGGCTTTGATAAAATTAATCGAATATTTGAAAGTGAAAGCTCATTTTACTTCACTTTTAAAGATAACTCCCTGCTTGTTATACCGAAAAAGTATATAGGTCAGGATGAATACACAATGATAAAAAACCTTATAGAAAATCTTTTCAGAAATAAATATCTGTTTTTACAGTCTTAAAATTGACATATACCCAAAAAAGAAAATAATGGTGATAATATGGAAAATTTAAATTACGAAAATCAAACAATTATTGATGTTGACCTGAACAGAGAAATGAGAAAGTCATTCCTTCACTACTCAATGTCAGTTATCACATCTCGTGCTCTGCCCGATGTCAGAGACGGTCTGAAGCCTGTTCACCGCCGTATTCTCTACACCATGCACGAAAACGGACTTTACCCCGAAAAGGCATACCGTAAATGCGCCGACACAGTTGGTAGCGTGCTGGGTTCCTATCATCCTCACGGTGACGCATCTGTTTATGATGCTATGGTACGTCTTGCACAGAAATTCTCAACAAGATATATTCTCGTTGACGGTCACGGTAACTTCGGTTCAGTTGACGGCGACCCCCCTGCTGCTTACCGTTACACCGAAAGCAAAATGAGCAAGGTCTCAATGGAAATGCTCACGGATATCGATAAGGATACCGTTGACTTTGCACCCAACTATGACGACCGTCTCAAAGAGCCTACCGTGCTTCCCTCACGCTTCCCGAATATTCTTGTTAACGGCTCAACAGGTATTGCCGTTGGTATGGCTACAAACATACCTCCTCACAATCTTGGTGAAGTTATTGACGGTATGTGCTATTATATTGATAATCCGGAAGCTTCACTCGACGAGCTTATGCAGTATATTAAGGGTCCCGACTTCCCCACAGCAGGTATCGTTATGGGCAGAGCCGGCATCAGAGCTGCATACGGCACAGGCAGAGGTAAGATTGTTGTAAGAGCAAGAACTGAAATTGCCGAAACAAAAAACGGCAGATATCAGATTGTTGTTTCAGAGCTTCCCTATCAGGTAAACAAGCGCAGACTTATCGAATCAATTGCAGACCTTGTTAAAGATAAGAAAATTGAAGGCATAGCTGACATCAATGACTACTCCAACAGAGAGGGTATGCGTATGGTTATTGACCTTAAGCGTGATGCCAATGCTCAGGTTGTACTCAATCAGCTCTTCTCCTTCACACAGCTTCAGATTTCTTACGGTATCATCCTTCTTGCGCTTGTTCACGGTGAGCCGAAAATCCTCACCCTCAAGCAGATTCTTGATCACTACATAGATCATCAGAAGGAAGTTATTGTCAGAAGAACAAGATATGACCTCAAGAAAGCTCAGGAAAGAGCCCACATCTTAGAGGGTCTTATGATTGCCCTTGACTTTATTGACGAGGTTATTGCAATTCTTCGTGCATCAAAGGACCAGGCTTCAGGTAAGCAGGCACTTATTGAGCGCTTCGAGCTGACAGAAGTTCAGGCAGATGCTATTGTTAAGATGCGTCTTGGTCAGCTGACAGGTCTTGAAAGAACAAAGATTGAAGAAGAACTTGCTTCACTTAAAGAGAAGATAGCCGAATTTATGGAAATTCTTCAGTCAGAAGGCAAGGTACTTGAGCTTATCAAGACAGAAGCTATGGCTTTAAGAGATAAATTTGCAGACGACAGAAGAACAGAAATTGCTGCAATCAGCGGTGAAGTTGATATTGAAGACCTTATCCCCGAAGAGGACTGTGTTTATACTCTCACAACTCTAGGTTACATCAAGCGTCAGCCCACTCAGAGCTACAGCCTTCAAAACAGAGGCGGCAGAGGCGTTAAGGGTATGACAAGACGTGAGGAAGACGTTGCAGAAACAATGTTCACCTGCTCAAGCCACGATTATATTATGTTCTTCACCACAAAGGGTAAGACTTACCGTCTCAAGGGCTATGAAATTCCCGAGGGAAGCAAGCAGTCTAAGGGTATGAATGTTGTTAACCTTCTGCCCCTTGAAGCTGACGAAAAAATCAGCTCAATGATAAGAGTACCCGACTTCGGCGGCGAAGAAATCAAATATCTCTGCATGGTTACAAAGCATGGTATCATTAAGAGAACTGAACTTGAACAGTACAGAAACCTTCGTAAGAGCGGTATTATTGCCATTAACCTTGACGAAGGCGACGAGCTTGCCTGGGTACGCCTCACAGACGGTAACGATGATATTCTCGTTGCAACACGAGGCGGTATGAGTATCCGCTTCAACGAAAACGACTGCCGTCCTATAGGCAGAACTGCCCGCGGCGTTAAGGCTATTGAGCTTAAAGAGGGTGACGAGGTTATCGGCATGTGCGTTATCCCCGAGGGTCAGGACGATTCCTATAAGGTGCTCACAATTTCCGAAACAGGTCTGGGTCGTCTGAGCAATCACGCCGAATACCGCATCCAGTCAAGAGCAGGTAAGGGTGTACTCAACTATCACACCGAAAAATACGGTCTTGTGGCTTCACTCAACCTTGTCAGCGGTGAAGACGATATAATTCTTATTTCCTCAGACGGTATCATTATCCGTATCAAGGCTTCACAGATTAACACCGTTTCACGAACATCAAAGGGTGTACGCGTTATGAGAGTCAGCGAAGGTGAGAAGGTTGTTTCCGCCACTGCTGTAAGAGATGAAGTCTCTGACGAAGAAACCTCAGAGCTTCCCGAGGATGATGCAGCTGAAGAAACTGCAGAAGAAACAGCAGCTCCCTCAGAAGAATAATAAAACTTTCCAAAGCCGTTTTTAAGGTTGTTTAAAGGTATGAATTTTAACATAAAAACGGCTTTCATAGACGATAAAAAGTGAGCTATATTCACTTTTTATCTGTATAGTTTAAAAGAAAAGATGTGATAGGATGTCTGAAAATAAAATCAGGGAAAAGAAAGAAAAAAAGCCAAATCCCGTTGCAGCATTCCTTTGGAAAGATAAAAGAAGAAGGGCAAAAAACTTTTATTTTATATTGGTTGTTTTTGTCTGCCTTATCACTGCAGGTATGGGTTATATCACTGAAAAGCTTGACCTGATGGCAACAGGTGATGATGTGAATATCCCTGCCGCAAATGAAATAACTCAGGAAGTTATTTATGATGAGGAAGAGCTTGCTATTATTGAGGCAATTGATTCCGCAGGTTCACTCAATGACTTTCTTTATCAGTGGGCAAACAACGGTGGCGAGCTTTATTCAAGCAAGAATGTTATAAATGTGTTGCTCGTTGGTCTTGATTCAAAAAATGCTCTTCAGTACGGCGGCAACTCTGACTCACTTATACTTGTTTCCCTTAATAAAAAGACAGAGAAAATAAGTATGTGTTCTTTCTTCCGCGATTCATGGTGTTATATGAATGTTGCAGGAAGAGATCGCTATGCTAAAATCAATTCATCATATTTCCACGGCGGACCCGATGCGCTTATTGATACAATTGAAAGAAATTTCAAAATTGATATTGACCACTTTGTTGCAGTTGACTTCTCCTCATTCAGAGGCATTATAGATGCCCTTGGCGGGATAACTGTTCCCATTCAGGAATATGAGGCCGCCTACATTAATAAAACTAACCCTGATTTTCATATTGAAGCGGGCGAAGCCGTGAAGCTCACAGGCAAGCAGGCTCTTGTTTTTGCGAGAATCAGAAAGAGTGACTATGACAGTGATGTCAGCAGAACAAGGCGTCAGCGTCAAGTTATAACTTCACTTATTGAGAGTGCGAAGAATGCCTCTCTCAGTCAGCTCAACAACACTTTAGATGAGCTTTTCAAATATGTTAAAACTGACCTTACCAAGTCGCAGATTTTGTCATACGCCGCTCAGGCACTTGCAAAGGGTTGGATGAATTATGAGATAGATCAGTTTACTCTCAGCGATCAGGATGTGTTCAGAACAGGCTATGTGGGTCCCTCGGCAGTTGTGTTTATGGATTTCCCCTTAGCTGCTCAAAGAGTGCAGACCTCTGTTTACGGTGACAGCAACATTGTGCTTGACGAAAGCAGAGCATCAGTTTTTGATTTTGTAAAGAGATTCGGCTAAAATTTTTATTAAGAGGTATATGTTATGGAACTTAAAATGGAAATTGGTACAGTGCATGAAATTAATGTTACTGTTGAAAAAAATATGACAGCTGCAAGTATGAAAAGCGGTAATCTTGACGTGCTTGCCACACCTTATATGATTGCTCTCATGGAGCAGGCAAGTGCTGAACTCGCACAGAAATTCCTTCCCGAAGGTATTTCAACAGTAGGCACAATGGTGAGCATTGCTCACCTTGCAGCAACAAGTATGGGCGCACCTGTAAAGGTTATTGCAAAGCTTATTGATTTCGACGGAAGAAAGGCTTCCTTTGAGGTTGAGGCTTATGATAATGCCGGCCTCATCGGCAAGGGTACCCACGAGAGATTCACTATCAAGATTGATTCCTTCATCAGAAGGACCGAAGAAAGAAAAGCAGTTGTTGCCGAATAAAATTTAAAAGAAAGAAGGCCGATTTGTTTTATATAAATCGGCTGAGTTTTCTATGGGTAAGTTTAATTTTGTTTTGTTTGATTTTGACGGTACCGTTGCAGATACCGGTGAAGGCATACTCAGAAGTCTGCAATATTCATTTCGCGAAATGGGTGACCGGGTACCCACTGCTGAAGAACTGAAAAGGTTCATCGGTCCCCCGGTTTATTACAGCTACACTAACTACTACGGTATCGGCGAAGATAAGGTTTATGACTATATCGCAAAATACCGTGAGCGCTATAAGAGAGAAGGCGTAAGAGAATGTGAGCTTTATGAAAATATGCTCCCTCTTCTTTCTACTCTCAAAGACTGCGGCGTAAAATTGGGTATTGCCTCCTCAAAGCCGGAGCATCTTATTTTTGATGTGGCAGATTATCTTGACATAACAAAATGTTTCGATGTGATAGTGGGTGTGAAAAGCGATGCAAGTCAGCACTCCTCAAAAACGGGTCTCATTCTTGAAGCTATGGAAAAGCTGGGTGCAACCGATAAAAGCCAGGTACTTATGGTTGGCGACAGACACTATGACATCACCGGAGCAAAGGGCGCAGGTGTTTCATCCTGCGGTTGTCTCTGGGGCTACGGAAATAAAGAGGAATTTATAGAGTGTGACGCCGATTTTGTTGTCAGTGACCCTCTTGAAATACTCAATCTTATAAAATAAGCAAATAATTCCAAAATAGAAACAAAACTGTAATTATAATTACAAAACAGAATAATAACACGGAAATTCAGTGAGAAATATTAACATTTGGATTTCTGTTGAATAGAAATTTTATTTATGATGCTCAGGTCGTTTGTGAGATTTCTATTCAATGAAATTCAAACAGAAAAAACGACAGTTTTCAACAGAAATTTCAAACTCTGTGGAAAACTCAAAGGTAAGTGATAAGATGAAATATTACGCAAAGGATTACGACATTATAGTTATTGGTGCAGGCCATGCAGGCATAGAAGCAGGTCTTGCTGCTGCACGTCTCGGCGCGCAGGTGGGTGTGTTCACTATTAATATGGACTGGGTTGGTAATATGCCCTGCAACCCCTCAATAGGCGGCACCTCAAAGGGACACCTTGTCCGTGAGATTGATGCCCTCGGCGGTGAAATGGGTAAGGCTGCAGATGCCAACACTCTCCAGAGCAGAATACTTAATCTCAGCAAAGGCCCTGCGGTACACTCACTCAGAGCTCAGATTGACCGTCGCCGTTACAGCGAATATATGAAGCACGTAATGGAAAAGCAGGAAAATCTTGAGATTGTTCAGGCTGAGATTATGACACTGACTAAAACTGACGAGGGTAAATGGCAGGTTACCACAATGCTCGAGGCAATATACAACGCTCAGTGTGTCATTCTCGCTACGGGTACTTTCCTTGGTGGCAGAATTTATGTGGGCGATGTGGCTTATGATGGCGGTCCTGACGGAATGTTTGCTTCAACTGCCCTTGCGCAGTCTCTGAAAGACTTAGGCGTTGCTACCCGACGCTTCAAGACAGGTACCCCCTCACGAGTTAACAGAAGAAGTATCGATTTCACTAACCTTGAAATTCAACTTGGTGACGAGCATGTTGTACCCTTCAGCTTTGACGGCGAATATAAGCCTGAAAACAAGCTCCCTTGCTATATTACATACACAAACAGCGAAACCAAGCGCATTATAATGGAGAACATCCACCGTTCACCTCTTTACAGCGGCAAGATAGACGGTGTTGGCCCAAGATACTGTCCCTCAATTGAAGATAAGATTGTCCGCTTCTCCGAAAAGCCCCGTCATCAGCTCTTTATTGAGCCTTGCGGCGAAAACACTGAGGAGATGTATCTTCAGGGTATGTCATCATCATTGCCTGAGGATGTTCAGCTGAAATTCCTTCGCACTATTCCGGGACTTGAGAATGTTCAGGTTATGCGTACTGCTTATGCAATTGAATATGACTGTGTTGACCCCACATCTCTCAAGGCTTCCCTTGAATTCAAGGACTTCCCCGGACTTTACGGTGCAGGACAGTTCAACGGCTCAAGCGGCTATGAAGAAGCTGCTGCTCAGGGACTTATTGCCGGAATTAATGCTTACAACCGCATAAATGGCAAAGAACCCCTCATTTTAGACAGAGCTTCATCATATATCGGAACTCTTATAGACGATCTCGTAACTAAAGGCTGTTCCGATCCTTACAGAATGATGACCTCCCGCTCTGAGTACCGTCTGATTCTGCGTCAGGATAACGCTGATATAAGACTTACGGAGTACGGCTATAAGGTGGGACTTGTATCTCAGGAGAAGTACGACAGACTTCAGAAAAAGCTCGAACTTATAGAAAAAGAGAAGGAAAGAGTGTCTTTAGTCAGCGTACCGCCTACAAAAGAGCTGAATGATATGCTTGTTTCACGTGAAACATCACCTATGACAACGGGCTGCAGACTTAAGGAGCTGCTTAAAAGACCTCAGCTGAACTATGAAGTACTTGCACCATTCGACAAAGAAAGACCTGATTTGCCCCGAGATATATTCGAGCAGGTGGAAATCAGCATCAAATATGACGGGTATATCCGTCAGCAGCTGGCTCTTGTTGAAGAAATGCGTCGTCTTGAGGTTAAAAAGCTCAGTGAAGATATAGACTACACCGAAATTACGGGACTTCGTATGGAGGCTCAGGAAAAACTCAACAAAATCAAGCCTGCAAACTTAGGTCAGGCATCGCGAATCAGCGGTGTGAGCCCTGCCGACATATCCGTATTACTTATTTATCTTGCAAAAAAGGATGTGAAAAGATAATGGAAAGCTTTATTTCAAAGGAACTGCTCAAAGAAAAAGCAGAAATGTTTCACGTGAAACTTGATGAGCAGGCTCTCGAGCGCTTCAACATATATGCAAAGCTCCTTGTAGAATGGAACGAAAAAATCAATCTCACAGCCATCACAGACCCTGAAGGCATAGTTATAAAGCATTTCACTGATTCACTCACTATCTTTTCAGCTGTGGATATTCCCGAAGGTGCGAAGGTTATTGATGTTGGTACAGGGGCAGGTTTTCCCGGACTTGCAATGCTTATTGCCCGCCCCGACCTTGATATTACCCTTATGGACAGCACAAATAAGAGGCTTACGGTAATAAATGATATTCTTGATAAAATAGGACTTTCTGCCAATGTAGTTCATTCAAGAGCTGAAGAAGCAGGTAAAAAGCCGGAATACAGAGAGCAATATGACTTCTCAACGGCAAGAGCTGTTACTAATCTCAGGGATTTAGCTGAATATTGCCTGCCTTTTGTCAAGGTTGGCGGCAGCTTCGTACCAATGAAGGCTGCAAAGGCTGATGAAGAAATAGCAGAAGGCAAGAAGGCTATAAAGCTTCTCGGCGGTGAAATTTCAGATAAAAAGACCTTCGAATTATTCGATGCAGGTGAAAGAACTATAATAAATGTCAAAAAGATTTCGTCAACACCCGCCAAATATCCCAGACCTTCGGCAAAAATGGCTAAAAACCCCATAAAATAAAGTCTTTTGCTGCCGAAACACAATATAATATGTAAAACGATTTTTGTGGACAACCTTTCTTTGTTATGATACTATCTATGCAAAGGGAGGTTGTTTTATTGATAAGTGAAAAGCCGAGAACGGCGGGACAGGTATTGCTTATACCCCATGAAAAGATATTTCCCAACCCCAATCAGCCAAGACAGCATTTTGATCAGGAAGAATTGGTCAATCTTGCAATAAGCATAAGAATGAACGGCATACTCCAGCCTATAACTGTAAGAAAAACGGAAAAAGGCTATGAATTGGTTTCAGGCGAAAGGCGTCTGCGTGCTTCGAGACTTGCAGGCCTTATAACGGTACCCTGCATTGTAGTTGATGTGAATAATATGAAAAGTGCCGTTTTTGCCCTTATAGAGAATCTTCAAAGGCAGAATTTAGGCTTTTTTGAGGAAGCAAAGGCTATCGAAAAGCTTATGAGCGAATACGGACTTTCTCAGGAGGACGCAGCAAGACGCTTAGGGAAAGCACCCTCAACGGTGTCTAATAAGCTGAGGCTCCTTGCTTTGCCCGAAGATGCACAGCGTATTATAATGGATAACAGCCTGAGCGAGCGCCATGCAAGAGCTTTACTCAGACTTAAAAGCGAAGAAGTGTTACCGATTTTGCAGAAAATCACAGAGAAAAAGCTTAATGTTACCCAGACGGAAGCACTGGTAGAGGAGCAGCTGAATAAAAGTCAGGCACCTGCGCGGCGTACGAAAAGAATGTTCAGCGATGTAAAGATATTCCTTAAAGCTATAAATAATGCCGTTGACACAATGCAGAAATCGGGCATAGGAGCCGATGTAAAGCGTGAGGACACAGGTGAAAGCTACATATATAAAATAGAAATACCGAAAAAGGCTATGTATAAATCTGCTGATATCGGATGACTGCTTTGCGGTCACCCTAAATCATATCTTTCTCTTTCACACCCCAAGAAGGAACCGCCCCAAGTGGGTGGTTCTTTCACTATATAATGACACGAGGTTTCACGTGGAACAAAAAATTTATAAAATTTCTGCCGTAGCCCTTTAAAAAGACAAAACTGTATGCTATAATAATAGAAATAACGTCTGAGAAAGGGTTAATATTATGGGAAAAGTTATAGCAATAGTAAATCAGAAGGGCGGAGTAGGCAAAACAACTACCTCTGTCAATTTGGCTGCAACCATAGGCAGCTTTGGCTATAAGACACTTCTTGTGGATGTTGACCCTCAGGGTAATGCAACAAGCGGTCTGGGCGTAAACAAAAGGGATGTCAAGGCTTCAACCTACGACATGATTGTGGGTGAAGTTAAAGCAGAGGATATTCTCATAAATACTCCCTTCAAGTGCCTTGATATGCTGCCCTCGGATATGAATCTGGCAGGTGCAGAGCTTGAGCTTGTTGACATGAAAAACAGAGATTCCCGCATAAAAAATGCGTTGGCTCCATTAAAGGAAAAGTATGAGTTTATCGTTATAGACTGTCCGCCGTCATTAGGCCTTCTCACAGTTAATGTGCTGTGTGCAGCAGACAGTGTTATAGTGCCTATACAGTGCGAATATTACGCTCTTGAAGGCCTCTCACAGCTTATGAATACTATCAGGCAGGTAAAACGCTTATACAATCCGCTCATTGATTTAGAGGGTGTTTTGCTTACTATGTACGACGGCAGGCTTAATCTTACTCAGCAGGTTGTGGCCGAGGTTAAACGCTTCTTCCCGCAGAAGGTATATTCAACGGTTATCCCCAGAAATGTAAGGCTTTCAGAGGCCCCCTCATTCGGTCAGCCTGTGCTTTATTATGACAAGTCATCCAAGGGCAGCCTTGCCTATGTGGATTTCACAAAGGAATTTCTAAAAAAGAATAATAAACGCCCGAAAGGGTAAAGGAAATTCGGAATTCGGAATAATTCGGAATTGCGGGCAAGTTTCACTAAAGGATGAAAAGATATACCGCCGAGTGAGCGTGTTTTGGTTACTTTTCCACGCCAGGAAAAGTAATGCCGTCCGGCGAGGACAAAGAGAAAAGACATTTTTAAATGATATATTGCCCTTGACAATATGATATATTTGCAGGCAAATATGATAAAATTTACTGCGTAAATTATGATATACAGAAAATCCCCGATTTTCTGTATGATAAGGAGGAAAAATATGGCACCTAAAAAGAAAGCAGGCCTTGGAAAGGGTCTTGATGCGCTCTTTATAGACAACTCCACAGAAGACAAGGGAGACAAGCTGGTCAATATAAATGATATTGAGCCAAACAGAGATCAGCCGAGAAAATATTTCGATGAAGCAGCTCTTAATGAGCTTGCAGACAGCATAGCAAAGCACGGTGTTATACAGCCCTTGCTTGTGCGTCCTCTCTCAGACGGCGGGTATCAGCTCATTGCCGGCGAAAGACGTTGGCGCGCCTGTCGCATAGCAGGCCTGAGCGAAGTGCCTGTAGTAGTCAGAGAAATGACCGACCAGGAGGCAATGGAGCTTGCAATCATAGAAAACCTGCAGCGTGAAGACCTGAACCCCATCGAAGAGGCAGAGGGCTTCAAAATGCTCATGGACAGCTATTCACTTACCCAGGAGCAGGCGGCAGAAAGAGTAGGCAAATCCCGTCCCGCAGTGGCAAATGCCCTGAGACTTCTCGTTTTGCCTCAGGAAATTCTTGAAATGGTGAAAATGGGCAAGCTGTCAGCAGGCCACGCAAGAACAATTCTCCCCATAACTGACGAGACACTGCTCAAAAAGTTGGTTGAGGAGATTATTGCAAAAGAGCTTTCAGTACGCGAGACAGAGAGAATTGTTAAGACACTTACAAAGCCCGCCGAGGAAAGAATCAAGCAGAAGAAAAAGCGTGATCCCTTCTATGATGAATGTGAGCTTTCAATCCGTGAAACAATGGGCAGAAAAGCAAAAATCAGCGTTTCAAGAGGCAATAAGGGTACTCTTGAAATAGAGTTCTTCAGCAAAGAAGACCTTGAAAAGATGCTTATGGCATTAGGAAATAACTAAATTTCTATATAAGAAAAAAGGAGCAATCAAAATGTTAGATATCAAGCTTATAAGAGAAAATCCCGATAAAGTTAAGGCAGCCATGAAAACAAGAAACAAGGATATGGATGCACTTGTTGACGAAATTCTTGCAATTGACAAGCAGGTAAGAGAGCTGACACAGAAGGCAGACGCTCTCAAGGCTGAACAGAACGCTGCAAGCAAGAAAATCCCTCAGATTAAGAAAGAGGGTGGCGACATCAGCGAAATTATGACAAGAATGAACGCTATCAAAGAAGAGGTTAAGGTTCTTGACGCCGAAAAGGGCGAGCTTGCTGCTAAGCAGAAGACCATGATGTACGAATTCCCCAACGTACCCTCAGAATCAACACCTATCGGTAAGGATGACAGTGAAAATGTTGAAATCCGCCGCTGGGGTGAGCCGAGAAGCTTCGATTTTGAAGCAAAGGCACATTGGGATATCGGTGCAGACCTTGGCATTCTTGACCCCGAAACTGCTGCGAAGGTAACAGGCGCACGCTTCCATTTCTACAGAGGTCTTGGTGCAAGACTTGAAAGAGCTATCATCAACTTCTTCCTCAACACTCACACTGAGCACGGCTATACTGAGGTATTCCCTCCCTTTATGGTTAACCGCGCTTCAATGACAGGTACGGGTCAGCTCCCCAAGTTTGAAGAGGATGCATTCAAGCTGACAAATGACTACTTCCTCATACCTACGGCAGAGGTACCCGTAACAAATATGTACCGCGATGATATTATTGACGGTGACAAGCTTCCCATGAGCTTCTGCGCTTATTCAGCTTGCTTCAGAGCTGAGGCAGGTTCAGCAGGCAGAGACACAAGAGGTCTTATCAGACAGCATCAGTTCAATAAGGTTGAGCTTGTTAAGTTCACAAAGCCTGAAGAAAGCTATGCAGAGCTTGAAAAGCTGACAAATGACGCTGAAAGAGTGCTTCAGCTTCTTGGTCTTCCTCACAGAGTTGTTGCTCTTTCAAGCGGTGACATCGGCTTCTCATCAGCAAAGACATATGATATTGAAGTATGGATGCCCTCATACGGCAGATATGTTGAAATCAGCTCCTGCTCAAACTTCGAGGACTTCCAGGCAAGACGCGCTTCAATCCGTTATAAGAACGGTCCCAAGGACAAGGCACAGCTTGTGCATACTCTTAACGGTTCAGGTGTTGCAATCGGCAGAACAACTGCAGCTATTCTTGAAAACTATCAGAATGCAGACGGCAGCGTAACAATTCCCGAAGCACTCATTCCCTATATGGGCGTAGACGTAATAAAATAATCAGCGCGTTTTTGATTCTTTTTCCGCGCCAGGAAAAAGAATGCCCCGCGG
>JAZTYQ010000094.1:0-6343 GCA_045637065.1 Acutalibacteraceae bacterium | reverse complement strand
AGGGCTTTTTTTATTCCAATTTCAAAAGCAAGAAAAATTCAATTGATTTTTATAATAATAAGGTTTTCAGCTAAATAAATATTTTCAAAAACCATAGTCAACTCCAAATATCCGGACTTTGAATATGTATAATATAGTCATAACACAAAGGAAAGGAGTGTCAATTATGGAAAATGCCGTTTTAATAACTATAACAGGTATAAATAACTACTACGGCACAAAGCCCTTTAAGATTGGCAGAACTGTAAAACTGGAAAAGGAGCCTAACAACACACACGATTCAGATGCCATCGTTGTAACTCTCCCTTATATTGAAAAAATAGGTTATGTTGCAAACAGTATACACACTGTATATGAAGGCACCTGCAGTGCAGGCAGACTATATGATCAGTTTGAAAGATTTGCTTATGCCAAGGTTATGGTCGTAACTCACAGCAGTGTTATTGCAAGACTTCTCAGTGATGACGAAGTCACAGATAAATTCTGATTACTACTTACTCTTTATTCATACCTTTCTACTTTCTTTGTTGAAAAGAGGACTGCAAGATGCAGTCCTCTTTTCGTTATATTCATTTTGTTTTTTCTTTTTTGCGCTCGCCGCGAGGCATTCTTTTTGCTGTCGCGCAAAAAGAATCAAAAACGCGCTGATGCTTTATTACATCAGGAAGCCCTGTCCTGCGTTTATCATCATAAACAAAGGTGCAAACACAAGTGCAACAACTGACATAAGTTTAATAAGAATGTTGATTGAAGGACCTGCTGTGTCTTTGAAGGGGTCACCTACTGTGTCACCTACAACGCTTGCCTTGTGAGCTTCTCCGCCCTTGCCGCCGTGAACACCGCTTTCGATGAATTTCTTTGCGTTATCCCATGCACCACCTGAGTTAGACATAAAGATTGCAAGAAGTACACCTGTTACAAGTGAACCTGCAAGCAGACCACCAAGAGCTCTTACACCGAGGATGCAACCAACAAGCAAGGGTGAAACTACTGCAAGCACACCGGGGATAATCATTTCTTTAAGAGCTGCTGTTGTTGAAATAGCAACACATGATTTATAGTCAGGTTTAGCCTTGCCTTCAAGGATGCCGGGGATAGTCTTAAACTGTCTTCGTACTTCTTCAATCATTTCATAAGCTGCCTTACTTACTGATTCCATAGTGAAGGCTGAGAATACGAAGGGAAGCACACCGCCGATAAGAAGGCCGATAACTACCTGATAGTCAAGCAGGTCGATACCCATTTCTTCGAGACTAACTGCCTGTGAATACGAGAAGAAGAGTGCAAGTGCTGTCAGAGCTGCTGAGCCGATAGCGAAGCCCTTACCGATTGCTGCTGTTGTATTACCTACTGAGTCGAGCTTATCTGTGATTTCTCTTACGCTTTCGTCAAGACCTGCCATTTCGGCAATACCGCCGGCATTATCTGCAATAGGACCGTATGCATCAACTGCAACGGTGATACCTGTTGTTGAAAGCATACCTACTGCAGCAAGAGCAACACCGTAAATGCCTGTGCCCTGGAACTCACTCTTACAGCAGAAATATGAAACGAAAATAGCCACACAGATGAGAAGTATGGGGGTAGCTGTTGACTTAAGACCAACGGCTATACCTGAAATGATATTTGTTGCCGTGCCTGTTTCTGACTGTTCTGCAATTTTTCTTACTGATTTATATGCGTCTGAAGTGTAAACCTCTGTGAGTGAGCCGATAAGGATACCTACGAGAATACCTGCAAAAACTGCAAAGCCGTATTTGAATGAACCGAACATATATCTGCTAAGAGCAAGACCTGCAATCATAACAACTATTGAAGCTGCATTGGTGGCAACCTTCAGTGACTTGTGAGGGTCTGCCTTTCCCCCGCGTACAAGGAATGTGGCAAGCACAGAAGCCACGATACCGATAGCCGCAATATAAAGAGGATAAAGTGGTCCGATTGCGGGGTTGCTGCCCTGAGCGAATGCTGCAATACCAAGTGAAATTGCTGAGATAACTGCACCTGCATAGCTTTCAAAAAGGTCAGCACCCATACCTGCAACGTCACCTACGTTGTCGCCAACGTTATCGGCAATAACTGCAGGGTTTCTGGGGTCGTCTTCGGGGATGCCTGCTTCAACCTTACCAACGAGGTCAGCACCTACGTCAGCAGCCTTTGTGTAGATACCGCCGCCAACACGTGCAAACAGAGCAATTGATGAAGCACCCAGACTAAATCCGAAAAGTACATCGGCATCTTTTGTAAGAATATAGATCAGCGAAATACCAAGCACACCGAGACCTACAACGCTCATGCCCATAACAGCACCACCTGAGAAAGCAACGCTGAGAGCTTTTTTCATACCGCCCTGTGAAGCTGCCTGAGCAGTTCTTACATTAGCCTTGGTGGCGACTGACATACCGAAATAGCCTGCGCCTACTGAAAAAGCAGCACCCACAAGGAAGCTTGCCGCAGTGGGCCATGAAAGGCAGCAGCCTATTGCAACAAAAAGTGCAAGAACAAAGAATACAAGTATTTTGTATTCGGCAAAAAGAAATGCCTTTGCACCGCCGTGAATTGCCGCAGAGATTTCCTGCATTCTTTCGTTGCCCGGGTCATGCTTGTTTATCTTCATTGCAAGAAACAGTGCAAAAAGCAGACCTACAACACCTATGGCAGGAATAAGATAGATGATTTTTTCCATAAGTAAAACTCCTTATTATAAGATTTTTACATAGCTTACTTCTCCAGAATCACTGACTATGTTGTACCCTTTATAATATATTAAAGCGATAAAGTTGTCAAGATTTCTTATTTTATTTTGTGCAGAATAACACAAAAAAGCAAGTTTAATTGTGTGTAATAAACAACTCTCAGAACTCTTTTGTGACAAGTGCCAACTTTTCTGTAACAGCTATGTGCTGAGGACAGATTTCCTCACACTTTTTGCAGTTTATGCAAGCACTTGCCTTGCCTTTATCGGCAGCGTTTTCACTGAAATAAGCCGCAGGGTCGCCTTCACCCGTCTGCTTCATATTATATGCAGTGAAATATTCGGGTATTGCTATGTTCATAGGGCAGACGGATGTGCAATATCTGCAGCAGGTGCAAGGAATGGTTTCCTTATTGTTTATAATCGCCGCCGCAGTTTTAACCATGCTCATTTCCTTTTCTGTCAGAGGCACAAAATCCTTCATATAGCTTGTGTTGTCTTTAAGCTGAGCCATATCCGACATACCGCTGAGTACGCAGATAACACCCTCAAGGCTTGCACAGAAGCGCACTGCCCATGAAGCAGGTGACCAATCGGGATGCTCCGCTGCAAAAAGTTCCTTCACCTTTTCAGGTACATCGGCAAGCTTTCCGCCCTTGACAGGCTCCATAACGATAATATGCTTGCCGTGCTTTCTTGCCACCTCATAGCAAAGGCGTGACTGTACCTTCTCATCCTCCCAGTCAAGATAGTTTATCTGAAGCTGAACAAACTCCATTTCGGGGTGCCTTGTGAGTATTCGGTCAAGAACCTCGGCGCTGTCATGGAAGGAAAAACCAAGCTTCTTTATTTTACCCTCGCTCTTCTTTTTGGCAAGGTACTCGAAAACACCCAGCTTTTCAGCCCTTTCAAGATATTTTGCATTGAGAGCGTGAAGAAGATAATAGTCGAAATATTCCGTGCCGCACTTTTTAAGCTGATGGCGGAAAATCCTTGAGGTGTCGCCCTTTGTCACGAGCATACCTACGGGCATCTTATCTGCAAGCAGGAACTTTTCTCTGGCGTACCGGTGAACAATTGCTTCCCTTACCGCTTTTTCACTTCTGCCGTCGTGGTACATATAGGCAGTGTCAAAATAGGTGAAATCCTCATTTATGAAGTAATCCACCATTTCCTTGGTTTTTTCAAGGTCGATACTACTGTTTATTTTTTTTACTCTCAGAGGAAGTCTCATACAACCGAAGCCTAATTTTTTCATTTTGTAAATCTCCTTTTAGTTTGTTTTCCTGACAGTAATTATATTCTATTCCATAAATTTTTGCAATAGTATAAGAGCCAATATGCATTTTTTACGGATAAAAGTTGTATAATAAGGTAATATTTATACATTATAAAAATATTTTTTCTTAATAATACCCATTTTCACTTGACAAAAACCTCTTTAATATATTAAAATTATTACATCATATTTATCAAACGGAGGAAATTGAAATGAAAAAAATTCTCGCAGTTCTTCTCGCTGCTCTCATGCTCTTCTCACTTGCAGCTTGCGGCGGAAACACAGACAACAACGGTGACAATGAAAACAAGGTTATCACCAACATCGTTACAGGTACAGGTGGCAACACAGGTACATATTACGCTTTCACAACAGCAGTAGGTCAGATCCTCGGCACAGATGACTATAAGTTCACTGTTCAGTCAACAGGCGGCTCACAGGCTAACATCGAAATGATCGAAGACGGCGAAGCTCAGTTCGCTATCGTTCAGAACGACGTTATGAACTACGCTTACGAAGGCACAAACGGTTTTGCTGCTCCCATCACTTGCTTCTCAGCTATCGGCTGTGTATATGCTGAAGTTTGCCAGGTTATTGCAACAAAGGCTTCAGGCATCAAGACAATCGCTGACCTTAAGGGTAAGAACGTAGCAGTTGGTGATGCAGGCTCAGGCGTTTACTACAATGCAACTCAGATTCTTGCTGCTGCAGGTCTTGACATTGATAAGGATATCAACAAAACAGCTGCTTCATTCGGCGATTCAGCTACTCTTCTTAAAGACGGCGCTATCGACGCAGCATTCATCACAGCAGGTACTCCCACTCCCGCAGTTACAGACCTTGCTACTTCAACAGAAATCGTTGCTGTTGACCTTGGCGAAGATGTAATCAATAAGCTTATGGCTGACTATCCCTTCTATGCTAAGCACGAATACACAAGCGCTGACTATGCATTCATCGGCGAAGATAACACTTCTACAACAGTTGCTATCATGGCTACATTTGTTGTTACAAATGACATGAGCGAAGACCAGGCTTACGAAATCACAAAGAACCTCTGGGAAAAGCAGGAAGAGATCGCTGTTGCTCATGCAAAGGGTAATGAAATGAACAAAGAGGCAGCTGCAGCTGCTATCGGCAATGTACCCCTTCATCCCGGTGCTGAAAAATACTACAAGGAAATCGGCGTTATCGCATAAGTTCCTTTCGCAGTTAAATAAGTAAATAATTACTTCAGACAAATGCTGCACATAAAACTGCAGCATTTGTTTAAGTTTTGAAAAGATAAACAGACTAAAGAAAAGGAGGTAAAACTTTGGACGAAAATAAAGTTTCTTTGCAGAATGAAGATGAAGCAATAGACGCCGATGCCATTATGGCTGAGTTTGACAGAGAAAGTAACACCCGTATTTTCACCGGCTGGAGAAAAACAGTTATCACAGCTATTATGTCAATTTTCAGCGTTTATATGGTTTCAATGGCTCTCGTTTTCCAGAACGCCACAAAGTATACCAAGCTCACCACTTTCCTTGCTTTTATTGTATTTATAGGATTTTTAATTTTCCCCGCGTACAAAAAGCAGACCAAGAAAATCAACTATGTACCCTTCTATGACATAATTCTCTCCGTTGCAGGTGCAGGCTCTTTCCTGTATTATGCAATTTTCCAGGAAGATATTATCCTTATGTCACGCCGTATCGGAACTCTGCAGATTATAGTTGCCCTGATTGCAATTCTCATTCTTGTTGAACTCTGCCGAAGAGCCGTAGGCTGGCCCATTATCATAGTTGCCGGCTGTTTTGTGGCCTATGCCACCTTCAATGCAATATCAAAAAATCCCGACACTGCACTGAGAAGCCTTATGTACGGTCTTTTCTATGATGTGTCAAACGGTCTTTTCTCAACCCCCGTTTATGTTTGCACAACCTTTATTGTGCTGTTTATTATTCTCGGTGCCCTTCTTGAAAGAACAGGTATCGGCACATTCTTCGTTGACCTTGCAAACTCAATTGCAGGTTCATCAATCGGCGGTCCTGCTAAGGTTGCCGTTATCTCAAGCGCACTTGAGGGTATGTATTCAGGCTCAAGTGTTGCCAACACAGTAGGCTCAGGCTCAATCACAATCCCCATGATGAAAAAGACAGGCTACAAGCCCGAATTTGCAGCTGCTGTTGAAGCTGCCGCATCAACAGGCGGTCAGATTATGCCTCCCATTATGGGTGCTGCAGCCTTCCTTATGTCTGAAATCACAGAGACTCCCTATTCAACAATTGCAGTTACAGCCATTCTCCCCGCAGTGCTTTACTTCACAGGAATCTTTATGATGATTCACTTTGAAGCCAAGAAGTTAGGCCTCAAGGGTCTTCCCA
>JAZTYQ010000093.1:0-5775 GCA_045637065.1 Acutalibacteraceae bacterium | reverse complement strand
GCCTTCTCCTTTGCGCTATTCCGCTGTTCTTCTATGACCTTACAGGTAAGAAAAAGCAGAAGGTATTTGAAGAGCTTGCGGTGCTGAGAAAAGAAAGAGGCATTGAGATAGAAGATTAAAATTAAATAGAGAACCGGTGTTGTAATTATATTTTTAGGTGAGGGGAAATTATTATGACAGCTTTAATGTACGCTTCTTGTGCCGCAGGTGCGGTTTTACTTGCTGCTTATATTGCTTTATGCAGAAACGGCAGAGTTATCAAAGGCTTATTCGTCAAGAGTTTTGTCAGTGTCAGCTATCTGCTTGCAGGTGCTTTTGCAATACTCTCAAACCCCGATTCCCTTTATTACGGACTTCCTATTATCATTGCAGGCGTTTTAGGTCTTAAGGGTGATATTTATCTCGACCAGAAATGGATGTATGACGAGCATAAGGATAATTACCTTCGTATAGGCTTTATCTGCTTCGGTCTTGGTCACTTCTTCTATATGTGGTCACTTCATCAGAAGGTAGAGCTGACAGCTCTTGAGCATCTTATTCCCATTGCGGGCGGCATAGTTATGGTTGCTTTCAACCTGATTATGGAAAAGCCTACAAAGCAGGATTTCGGTAAATTCAGACCCTTTGTAAGTATCTATGCACTTGTTCTCGGCTACACTACAGCGCTCGCAGTGCTTATTTACATAAAGACAAATGCTCTCTTTGCTCTTATCTTTGCAATAGGCTGTGTTTCCTTTATGGTTTCGGACCTTGAGCTTTCGCAGATGTATTTCTGCAAGGGTAAAAACAATTCAGTGAGATTTACAATCAATATCATCACTTATTACCTTGCTCAGTTCCTTATTGCAATTACACCTGCATTTGTTAAATAATAAAACATCCACCTGAATCCGAAAGGAAACAGGTGGATTTTCATATTGTCTTATTGAACCTTCAAGGCGATTGGAGATTTATCAGAAAATAATGTGAAGCCATGCCTTTGTGAAAGCTCTGGTAAGAGCAAGCCAGATTGTTGTTGTAACAAAAGTGAAAAGCATATTTAACATCTCCTTAAAGTATTGTCAGGATTTTCCTGCAATTCTATTATAACAGATAAAGATACAGAATTGCAATACAAAAATTAAAAAAATTTAAACAAAACAAAAAAATATTCATACTTTAGGCAAATTTGCATTTTACGCTTTGCATTTTGCATTTAATATGCTATACTTAAAAAGATATATATAGGAGGTGCCGATAATGAAGAAGGCTCTTATGACTGCTCATGTTGCTTATGCAATTGAAATGTTCAATATACCTAATATTCAGCTTCTTAAGAGTATGGGATACGAGGTAGTTGTTGCCTGCAACTTTGACGACAGAAGTTCCCTGAGTGATGAAAAGGTAGAGGCGCTGAAAGCAAAGCTCTCTGCGATGGGCGTGAAGTATCACAACATTCCTTTTCAGAGAAACCCTCTTAAGCCTCATAATTTAAAGGCATTCCTTTCACTTAAAAAGCTCATTGACGCAGAGCATTTTTCTCTTATACACACCCATACTCCCGTGGGAGGAATTCTTACCCGACTTGCCGCTGCAAAAAGCAGAAAAAGAGGCACCAAGGTTATTTATACGGCGCACGGCTTTCACTTTTTCAAGGGCGCGCCCCTTCGCAACTGGCTCATTTACTTTACGGCTGAATGGCTTTGCTCCTTCTTCACCGACAGTCTCATCACCATAAATAAAGAGGATTACGAAAATGCAAAGACCCGTCTGCACGCCAAAAAGGTCTGCTATGTTCCCGGGGTTGGTATTGACACAGAGCGTTTTATCGGTACGCGCGGGGTGCGTGAGGCGTTATTAAAAGAAATATCCGCCGATGAAAAAAGCATATTGCTTCTTAGCGTAGGTGAACTCAGCGACAGAAAAAATCACAGTGTAACCATAAAAGCACTTTCAGAAATAAATGATGGCAGATTGCACCTTATTATTGCAGGCAGGGGAGAAAAGGAAGAAGAATTCCGCTGTCTTGCAAGGGAGCTGGGAGTTGAAAGCAGAGTGCATCTTTTAGGCTTTCGCACCGATATAGCCGAGCTGATGAAAAGCGCAGATATATTCGTTTTTCCCTCACTTCAGGAGGGTCTGCCCGTTGCTCTTATGGAGGCAATGGCTTGCGCAATGCCGTGCGTATGCTCAGCTATAAGAGGCAACACTGACCTTGTAGAAGACGGCTCAGAGGGCATCCTCTGCAGTGTGAATGATGTAGCTGCTTTTAGGGATGCCATTGAAAGGCTGATAAATGATAAAGCTCTCAGAAGCACTATGGCACAAAAAGCTCTCATAAAAAGCAAAGACTACGATAAGAAAATAATAGAAGAATATATGAAAAATATTTACGCAAGCTGAGGTGATAACAATGAAATATATGCCTCTTGTAAGCATTGTAATTCCCGTTTATAACGGCAGTAATTATATGAGGGAAGCTATTGACAGCGCCCTTATGCAGACCTATAAAAACATTGAAATTGTAGTGGTCAATGACGGCTCAAGGGACGAGGGTAAAAGTGATGCCATAGCAAGAAGCTACGGCGATAAAATAAGATATTTCCCAAAAGAAAACGGCGGTTCATCCTCAGCTCTCAATAAGGGAATTGCAGAAATGAAGGGGGAATGGTTTTCATGGCTGAGCCACGATGACCTTTATTATCCCCAAAAAATTGAAAAGCAGGTGGAGTATCTGAACACTCTCCTTGAAACAGTAAGCGAGGCTGACCTATATAAAAACGTGCTTTTTACTGCCTGTGACTTCATAAACGGTGAGGGCAGAATAATAAAGAAGAGTAACCAGAAAAAAGAAAAGATACTCTCGGAGCATATTGCAAAGCTCAGGGGCAACGAATATCTTATAGCTGAGCCTACGAAATATAATTTTTACGGTTGTGGATGCCTTGTGAATAAAAAGGTATTTGAAGAAATCGGCGGCTTTGACGAAAATTTAAGGCTTATCAATGACCTTGATATGTGGACAAGAGTTTATATGGGTTCTTACAAGCTTCTCTATATGAGTGAGGCACTGACAATAGGCAGAATACACTCAGGTCAGATTTCACGAAGCATAGGCTTCTCCTATCACAATGCGGAGCAGGATATGCTCTGGCAAAGAAGCCTTTCATACCTTAAGGAAAACTGTAAGGATAATTTTGAAATCTTTTATATTTTCGGCTGTAATGCTCTGACTAAAACAAGAAATATTGAAGGCGAGGAGGCTTTTAAGCTTGCGGGCGAAATATGTCCTGAAAAGACAGTACTTCTTCGCAGTACAAAAAGAAAATTAAAGCTTAAAGCAAAGATAAGAAGCTTTATGAAAAAGGTATATATGGCAGTGTTTATGAGGTGAAAAAGATGAATATACAGATTTACGGCACAGCTAAGTGCTTTGACACCAAAAAGGCTCAACGCTACTTCAAGGAAAGAAACATAAAGTTTCAGTTTGTTGACCTTGCAAAGTACGGTATGAGCAAGGGCGAATATAATTCAATTAAAACTGCACTTAAAATGAAGGTTGATGACCTGGTCAATGAAAAGAGCAAAAAGTACGACAGTAGTTTTATTAAATATTTAGCTTCCGAAGAAGCCAAAGAGGAGAAACTTCTCGAAAATCAGGAGCTTTTTAAAACTCCGATAGTCAGAAACGGCAAGAAAGCCACCTTAGGCTATTGCCCCGAAACTTGGAAAGAATGGGAGAAGGAATAATGGTTACACAGGCACAGATTGACAGAATTAACGAGCTTGCAAGAAAAGCTAAGGCAGAGGGCCTCACCGAAGAAGAAATCAAGGAAAGAGATATCCTCAGACGCGCATATATTGATTCATTCAAGGAAAGTCTTGTAGGTCAGCTTGAAAACACCTATATTGTTGACGAAAAAGGCAACAAGAAAAAGGTGCAGAGGAAGAAATAAAATGCAGACTTGTTACATTATAGGCGCAGGGGATATAACCGACCCAAATATCACTGCGGAGGCGGATGATTTTATAATTTGTGCCGACGGTGGTTATGAATATAAAAACTTGCTCGGCAGAGAGTGCGACCTTGTTGTGGGCGATTTTGACTCCCTTGGTGCCATACCTGAGACGGACAACAAGTTTGTTGCTCCCTGTGAAAAAGACGAAACGGATATGATGCTTGCAGTGCAGCTGGGTTTTGACAGAGGCTACCGCAAATTTGTGCTTCTCGGCGCTCTGGGAGGCGAAAGAAGTGACCACTCGGTGGCCAATATTCAGCTTCTTCACTATATTGCATCAAAGGGCGCAAGGGGAACTATCCTTCACGGGAGCGAGGTTTTCACCGCTTTTAAGAATGGTACGCTGACACTTGGTGCTGACCTTAAGGGTTACATTTCCGTTTTCTCACTGAGTGAGGAAAGCAGGGGAGTGACTCTGAAGAATCTTAGGTACACACTGGATAATGCAGTGCTTTATTCTTATATGCCCATTGGGGTGAGTAACGAGTTCCTCGGTAAAGAGGCTGAGATTGAGGTTAAAGAGGGAGCGCTGTTGGTAGTGTATAAAAAATAATCATCAACGCGTTTTTGGTTCCTTTTTGGGCGTCAGCAAAAAGGAACGCCTATCCGGCGAGGACTAAAAGAAAAACATAAGAAAACCTGATTAATAATAAAGACCTGCAAGTTAATTCCTGCAGGTCTTATCTTTATTTATTGCCCTCGCCGGGCAGGCATTACTTTTCCTTGCGCGGAAAAGTAATCAAAACGCGCTGATGATTTATTATTCAGCTATGCTCTGTCCGTCCATTTCTGCGGGCTGTTCGAGTCCCATAATTTTAAGCATTGTGGGAGCAATATCGCAGAGCTTGCCGCCTTCACGAAGTGTGCAGTCATAACCGCATACTACAAAAGGAACAGGGAAAGTGGTGTGAGCTGTGAAGGGTGAGCCGTCTTCCTCATACATCTTGTCAGCGTTGCCGTGGTCGGCAGTGATAAGCATAACGCCGTCCATTTCCATAACTGCATCATAAACCTTGCCTACAGACTGGTCAACAGCTTCAACAGCAGCCTTTGCAGCATCAAAAATGCCTGTGTGGCCAACCATATCGCAGTTAGCGAAGTTGAGGATAATAGCGTCATACTTGCCACTCTTGATAGCTTCCACAACCTTATCGGTTACTTCATAAGCGCTCATTTCGGGCTGAAGGTCATAGGTTGCAACCTTGGGTGATGCAACAAGAATTCTGTCTTCGCCTTCATACTGCTTTTCAACACCGCCGTTGAAGAAGAAGGTTACGTGAGCGTACTTCTCAGTCTCAGCAATTCTCAGCTGTGTCTTGCCCATCTTGGCAAGGTACTCACCGAAGGTATTTTCAAGGGTCTGGGGCTTGAATGCAACATGAACATTAGGCATAGTTGCATCGTACTGTGTCATGCAGACATAATAAAGGGGGAAGAAGCCGTTCTTTCTTTCGAAGCCTGTGAAAGCCTCGTCAACGAAGGTTCTTGTGATTTCTCTTGCTCTGTCGGGACGGAAGTTGAAGAAAACAACGCTGTCATCTGCGCCGATTGTAGCACCCTCAAGGCAAACTGTGGGAATTACAAATTCGTCTGTGAGGTACTTGCCTTCGCTGTCAAGAGTTTCATATGACTTCTTTATAGCAGCAACGGGACACTCAGCCTTATTGCCTTCGCCGTAAACCATAGCAGCGTAAGCCTTGCCAACTCTTTCCCAACGGTTATCTCTGTCCATAGCGTAGTATCTGCCCATTACGGTAGCAACCTTGCCTACGCCGAT
>JAZTYQ010000092.1:0-2672 GCA_045637065.1 Acutalibacteraceae bacterium | reverse complement strand
CTTGCAGAGCTTATGCTTCAGCGTCACAGAGAGGGCAAGCCCTTTACCTTCTATCATTATATGATCGACCTTAAGGGCGGTCCCTGCATTTATAAGAGAATAAGCGGCTGTGGCTCAGGCACTGAATATATGGCGGTTACTCCCTGGGGTGATCTTTATCCCTGTCACCAGTTTGTGGGCGATGAAAAGTTCCGTCTTGGTGATATATGGCATGGTGTTAACAACACTGCCGTTCAGGATGAGTTTGCTGCATGCAACGTTTATGCACGGCCCGACTGTCACGATTGCTGGGCTAAACTTTATTGCTCAGGCGGCTGTGCGGCTAATGCTTACCATTCCACAGGCGCGGTTACAGGCGTTTATAAATACGGCTGTGAGCTTTTCAGAAAGAGAATGGAATGTGCCATAATGGTAGCCGTTGCACGTGAGCTTGGTGAATAATATGACTACTCCTATATATGATTTCGTGTCACGGTACGCGGGTGAGAATGTGCTGAGACTTCATATGCCCGGCCACAAGGGAAAGGCTGTTATCGGCTGTGAAAGCACAGACATAACGGAAATAAAGGGTGCAGATTCGCTTTATGAGGCACAGGGAATAATTGCTGAAAGCGAAAGAAATGCCTCTGAGGTTTTCGGCTTTAAAACATATTACAGCACAGAGGGCTCTTCTCAGTGTATTCGTGCAATGCTTTACCTTTGCTGTTTATATGCAAAAGCTCAGCAGAGAAAGCCTCTTATATTTGCCGCAAGAAATGTGCACAAAGCGTTTCTGTCTGCGGCGGCATTGCTTGATTTTGATATCAGCTGGCTTTATGATGAAGATGAAACATATCTTTCCTGCAGTATAAGTGCAGCAGAGCTTGATTTTAAACTGACAAATGCCAAAGAAAAGCCCGTAGCGTTTTATCTTACATCACCTGATTATCTTGGCAAGGTTGCCGATATAAAGGCTCTTTCTGCAGTGTGCAGAAAGCATGATGTGCTTCTTGCAGTTGACAACGCTCACGGAGCATATCTTAAGTTTTTGCCTGAGAGCAGACATCCTATTGACCTTGGCGCGCACATGTGCTGCGATTCGGCACACAAAACCCTCAATGTTTTAACGGGGGGCGCCTATTTTCATCTCAGTGCTGATCTGCCACATATGTTTGAAGCCAATGCAAAAAAAGCACTTGCGCTTTTCGGCTCAACAAGTCCCTCATATCTTATTCTGCAGTCACTTGATAAGGCTAATGAATATCTGGCTTCCGAATATAAAAGCGAGCTTTGTGAGTTTGTCGGCAGGGTACGCGCATTAAAAGAGAGGCTTACGAAAAACGGTTACCACCTTTACGGTGATGAGGAAATGAAAATCACTCTCTGCACCAAAAGCTACGGCTACACGGGGGATGACTTTGCCCGACAGCTCAGGCAAAAGGGCTGTGAAGTTGAGTTCAGTGACCCTGATTTTGCCGTGCTGATGCTTACACCGTCATTGAAAGACGCAATGGAAGAGCTTGAAAAGATATTGCTTTCAATAGAAAAAAAATCACCCGTTGCGGTGTCTGCTCCCAAGTGCAAAAGACACGAAAGGGTGATGAGTGTCAGAGAGGCGATTATGAGCCTTGACGAAAGGTTGCCCGCAGATAAATGTGCAGGCAGAATACTTGCTCAGGTGAGCGTAGGCTGCCCGCCGGCAGTGCCTGTAGTTATGTGCGGTGAGAAAATAAGCCAAAGAGATGCCGAAGCATTTCTTTATTACGGCATAACAGAATGCACTGTTATAAAAGAATAAAAAAACAAACCCCGCCGTGAAGCGGGGTTTATCTTTGCTTTAATTATTCAGCGGGGAAAAGGTCGGGAGCAAAAGCTGATACGTCAACGCCTGCTGCCTTGAGAATGTTCATAACAAGATCATAGATGCTTTCGAGAACCTTCTTAATTGTTTCCATTGTGATATCCTCCGTAAATTTAATATTCTTGTGTTTTAACACACTTTTATTTTACATAAAATTAAAGATTTGTCAACAAGTTTTATTTGATTTCTACATTCTATATAATTTAGATAAAAAAATAGACCCTGCTTTGTGCAAGGTCTATAAGGCGTTTTTTATTCGCCTTCAACTTCAGGCTTTTCAAGTTCGCCGGGAATTCTGTCTGTGTTAAGACCGAAGAAAGCGAGAAGGTCTGTGATGAACTTGATGATTGCATTGTAGAAATTGATAAAGAAATCCATAGTGTTTTCCTCCGTAAGAAATAATTGTAATTATATGATAACTCTTTTTTATTAAATTGTCAACTGAATATAAAATATTTAACAATTCAGTGCTTTTCGGGAACAACAAATAAGCGGTTCAATTTGCGGAAAGCTATTGTATTTTTTTTAGTTTTATAGTAAAATTCAAACTGTATAACTATGTATAAGATTGAGGTAAAAAATGGCAGACAAAGAATTTCTGGAATTGAGACGAAAGATAATAGAAAAAGACTTTCAGCATATGAACGATAAGCAGAAGCAGGCTATATTTCAGGTGAAGGGTCCCGTGCTTATTCTTGCAGGTGCAGGCAGCGGAAAGACAACGGTTATCGTTAACAGAATTGCAAATATAGTCAAATACGGCGACGCATATAACAGCAAGGAGTGTGCCTTCGAGCCTTCGGTGAGAGACAAGTCGGAGGCCAAGCGGTCT
>JAZTYQ010000091.1:0-6812 GCA_045637065.1 Acutalibacteraceae bacterium | reverse complement strand
GGCACTCTAACCAACTGAGCTATATCCACCACATAATGGCGCGCTTTGAGGGACTCGAACCCCCGACCTACTGCTTAGAAGGCAGTTGCTCTATCCAGCTGAGCTAAAAGCGCATGTATTAACTTAAAAATGCTGGAGCGGGTGATGGGAATCGAACCCACACGACCAGCTTGGAAGGCTGGGATTCTACCATTGAACTACACCCGCATCTTCACTGCAACGCTGATTATTATACACAATCAGCGTTGCAATGTCAAGTGTTTTTTTATAATTTATTTTGATTTTTTACAGATGTGAAAAAACTAATTTTTCTTCCTTCACTTCTGCCGCAATTGCCGAAACGGGAGAATCTGCATTGTCAATTATGATGTTGGCAATTTCATCCTCAATTTCCTTACGGATAAGGTTTCTAAGATCTCTTGCTCCCCTAGCACCGCCATGTCCTTTTTTTGCAAGATAGACGGGAACATCGGCAGTGTACTTAAAGTCGATATCTTTTTCACTCACAGAAGCAACAAGCTCGTCAAGAAGCAAAGCAGAAATCTTTTCATAATCTTCAACAGTGAGATTGTTGAACACTGCTATTTCGTCAACTCTGCCAAGGAATTCGGGTCTGAGGAAGTCGGAAAGTGCCTTCATAACCTTTTCTCTTGTGGCATCTCCCTTTTCCTTGCCGAAGCCCAATGCACCACCCTTGCGCTCACTGCCTGCATTTGAGGTCATAACTATAACGGTGTTTTCAAAGTTGACTGTTCTGCCCTGAGCATCGGTGATTCTGCCTTCATCAAGAATCTGCAGAAGAATATTCATAACATCGGGATGTGCCTTTTCAATCTCATCAAAAAGGATAACGCTGTAAGGCTTTCTTCTCACCTTTTCAGTGAGCTGACCTGCCTCATCATAGCCTACATATCCCGGAGGCGAACCGATAATTCTTGATACACTGTGCTTTTCCATAAACTCACTCATATCAAGTCTTATGAGGGTTTCGGGAGTAGAGAACAGCTCAGTTGAAAGCTGCTTTACAAGCTCAGTTTTACCGACACCTGTGGGACCAACAAAGATAAATGAAGCGGGTCTTCTTCTGGGACTTACCTGCACTCTGCTGCGCTTTATTGCACCTGCAATTGCGCTGATAGCTTCGTCCTGACCGATAACCTTTTTCTTGAGAGACTCTTCAAGACCTGCAAGCTTTTTAAGGTCGCTTTCTATAATCTTGCTTGAGGGGATACCTGTCCACAGCTCAATAACCTTGGCAATATCAGCCTCGGTAACACCGTTGTCAAGTGCCGCCTCGGTAAGACTTTCAACATCAGCTTCAACCTTGACAATGTCACTCTTAAGCTTTGCAATTGCCTCATAATCCATATTATCCGTTGCATTCATAAGAGCTTCTTCCTCAGCCTTATATTCGCTGAGCTTTCTCTCTGCAATTTCGAGGTCGCTTATTGCCTTATTGCGAAGATTTGCACAGGTACAAGCCTCGTCAAGCAGGTCTATTGCCTTATCGGGCAGGAAACGGTCTGTGATATATCTCTCTGAAAGTACAACGGTCTTTTTAACAAGGTCATCGCTGATTCTCACTCTGTGATAGGTTTCATAGTATCCCTTGATGCCAAGAAGAATTTCAGTTGCATCTTCAATTGAAGGCTCCTCAATTTTAACGGGCTGGAAACGTCTTTCAAGAGCAGCATCCTTTTCGATGTGCTTTCTGTACTCGGTAAATGTGGTAGCACCCACAACCTGAATCTCGCCGCGTGAAAGTGCAGGTTTGAGAATATTTGCCGCATTCATTGAGCCTTCGGCATCGCCTGTGCCCACAAGATTATGCACCTCGTCAATAAAGAGAATGATGTTGCCGTTATCCTTAACCTCGTCAATGAGAGTTTTGATTCTTGACTCAAACTGACCTCTGAACTGAGTACCTGCAACAAGTGCCGTCAGGTCGAGAAGGTGTATTTCCTTGTCTGCCAGCTTTGCAGGGACTTCACCTCTGACTATCTTGAGAGCAAGTCCCTCGGCAATAGCAGTTTTACCTACACCGGGTTCACCTATAAGGCAAGGGTTATTCTTTGAGCGTCTGCAGAGAATCTGAATTGTTCTTGCAAGCTCCTTATCTCTGCCGATGATATTGTCAATTTTGCCTTCGCGAGCCTTTGCAGTAAGGTCATTACAGTAAAGAGTGAGGAACTTTCTCTTTTTGTCAGGCTTTTTAGGCTGCTGAGTACGCTTTGCACCGTGGTTTGAAAAGGGTGTCTGCGGTGCGGACGAAGGTACATTGTCTGCATTTTCACCTTTAACTGTCAGACCGTTTCTCAGATCGCCTAAAAGTCCCTGCAGAAAAGGCAATGTAGGTGAGCCGCCGCTTTCAAATGAGCCTTCCTCATCGTCATCGGGGAACATCTGTGTGAACTGCTCACTAAGAGCCTCCACATCATCTTCTGTTATGCCCATACTGTCCATCATCTGCTTGATGGGGCCAATATTCATTTCCATAGCGCAGTTGAGACATAAGCCCTCGGGTACGGTTTTGCCGTCGATAATCTTTGAGATAAAGATAACTGCAGGGCGTTGCTTACATCTGCTGCAAATCACTTTTTTCATGTTCTACTCCTTGGGGATATTTATTTGCTTTCAGCCTTTTTCTTATTGTCAAAATATTCCTTGAACTGTCTGAAAGTTTCCGGCATATAGCTGAGGAAAGCTGCAATTGTCATAATAGCTGAAACAACAACAATTATACCTGTTACCACTGCAGGAAGCTCGAAGCCTGTGAGTGCATTAAGTGCGCCTACTTCGGGTCCGAAGGCAATGATAAGTACCATACCTACATAGAAAACGAGGGTTGCTGCCTTACCCCAGAACTCTGCCGCACCGGGACGGATGTTGAGAAGAAGCATAATAAGTCCGCCGATAATCATAACTGCCTCTTTGATAAGGAAAACAAGGAACACCCAGCCGAATGCCTGAATCATGGTGTTTTCAGCAGCTCTGAAGTCGATAAGAAGCATAATTGCAATTGTAATCTGTGTGAGTTTGTCAGCAACAGGGTCAAGGACCTTGCCAAGTGCGCTGACCTGGTTGAATTTTCTTGCAATCTGACCATCAAATGTATCGGAAAGACCTGAAAGCGCAAGAACAACAACTGCCCATATTTTTTCATCAGTGTAGAAAAGATATGCGAAAACAGGGATAAGTAAAATTCTGATAAATGATAATAAGTTGGGAATAGTCCAACAGCCTTTGAATAAATCTTTCATAATATAGTCCTTTCTTTATTGAACACAATTTTCTTTCATTTATGCGACTACGGAGCCGCTTACTACAGAAACAATATTTTCTGCAGTTGCAATAATAACTGAATTGCTCACTACTTCATTAAAGGCTTCGTTGCCGATGAATGAGGCCACAATACCAATAAGAGTTGAGAGAATAACAACCACAATTAAGCCTTCAACTGCACCAAGCACTGCACCGAGAACACTGTTGAACTGCTTGACAGCAGGAAGCTTCTTTATAATTGAATTGAGGAACTTGACTACTATCTTAATAACAAAGCCGAAGGCAATTGCCATAAGTATGAAGAGAATAAACTGCACCACTGCAGTACCCACAGGCTCAACAACATTTGCCATAATGCTTTCAAGCAGATTATCTCCGCCTAAGTTAACATTGCTTACTTTTTCAATAATCGCCTGCTTGTCAATGCCCATAAGTCCCATTATGCCGTTAAGTGCTTCGGGGATTGAGTTAATAATTTCCTCTGCCTGCAAAGCGTAATCCTTTGTGCCGACTTCGCCGAGAGCTGAGCCGAGATATGCCTCAGCAGCCTTCTTTACAAAAATATTGTAGCCCTGAGTTGCAAAGCCTTCTGAAAGGAATCTTGCAAGAATAACCGAAATGATTGTTCCGCAAAGATCAAAAAGGCTTTTGAAGAAACCCTTCTTCATTGATGTGATTATAACTGTTCCGAAAATGAGTATTAAAAATATATCAACTATATATTCCATGAATTACCTCCTGTAAAAAATATGTTTAAGATTATATCACATATTTTCACGATATACAAGTTTTATTTATTAACCGTCGCTTTTTCAACACCTCCCAAACTGTAACAGTATATTTTTTTGCCTGCTGTGGCAACACCCGTACATTTACCGGTGAAGCTCAGCACCTCTTTTTCCTTTCCGCCTGAAGAAAAAATTTTGACTTCGTTTTCATAAAGCAGAAGGGCTTGACCTCCCACAAGTGAAAGGTCGAGGATATTTTCATCGACGCTGACACTGTAGACAATATCACCGTCGCTGTCAAACACGCTTAATGTATCTTTTGAGAAATTCTCTGTATCTTCTAATATCAAAGCTGTATTGCCGTCACGCTGCGCACTGAAAAAAAGAATTTTTGAATCAAAGGTAATTTTCTTTGTTACGGTTTCTTCTTTTTTAGCCTTGCAGATATAAAGCGCATTATCACACAACACACTGAATTTGTTTCCTGAAATATATCTGAGGGATAGACATGCATCACCATGAAGTGTATATTCGCACACCGGCTCCTCCTCACCTAATTGCAGGACATAAAGCTTTGTGTAAATTTCACCGCCGAAAGCACCGAGAGCAGCGCAGTAAACAGTGTCACCTGACTTATCAACCGAGACTATATATTCCTCACCGCAAGACCAGATAAGCACATCTTCACCTTTTTTATCAACAATGTGAAGCTTACTCGAGGAGGAATTGCTGCTCAGAGCAATAAGCACCTCACCATTTTCCGTTACTGCAGCATCAAGAATCTGACCACCATTTTCATCCTGTCTTTGCTGTGCTAAGCCCTTTTTATCAATAAAAGTATATTTATTTGAAAGGCGGTCAAAAACCACGGCATAGTCGCCTGCGGAGTGGATAGCAGGCTTGGCATATGAAATCTGTTGAGAAGTGCCCATTACGCCTTTTTTGCTTACGGGAGTTACAAATTTTTCTGTCAGAACATAAAGGTCATTTCCCTTTGCCTTGACATCAACTATATCGTTTGTGGAAAAATTGACGGGAAAGCCTGTTTTTTCTGTTTCAATGCCGATTATACCGGCAATGCCGTCTGAAAGGTCTTCATTATCTGTAATTTTTTCGGCAGTTCCAGTTGCTGTGAGAACAATTAAAAGTGCAACAAGCACAAGCAAGGCAACAAGAGACCATCTGACATTTTTTCGCTTGCGTTCTTCACGCACTGTATTACCGACATATTTTTCCTTTTCTTTCATTTTTCCACCTTCTCTCATTCTGATCAATAATAAACTTCGTTGAGATAAAGACCGTGTGCCTTTGCAGTTATTCCCGCACGAAGGCGGTCTTTGCTCTCGATTATATCTTTTATACTGTCTTGCGGGATTTTGCCTGAGTTTATATCAAGCAGAGTACCCACCATAATGCGAACCATATTGTAAAGGAAGCCGTCACCCTTTACTCTGAAGGTAACAAGGTCGCCCTCACGCTCAACACTGCAGTCGAAAATTGTTCTGACATTGCTGAGAGTTGTGCCGCCTGCGGCACAGAAAGCTGAAAAGTCGTGGGTACCTATATAGTCCTTTGCCTGTATATTCAGCATTTCACTGTCTATGGGAATGGGATGATGCAGAGCCTTGTCAATAAGAAAGGGATTACGCCTTCTGCTGTTCCATATTTTATAGATGTACTCTTTGCCCTTTGCATCGAAACGGGCATTGAAGTTTTCAGAAGTCATATCGCATGAAAGCACACATATTGTTTCGGGCAAAACTGCATTCAGTCCGTAGGCAACCTTTTCACAGTCACGCTCTTTTTCACTTCTGAAATTGCAGCAAAAGCCTATGGCGTGAACTCCTTTATCGGTTCTGCTGCTGCCGTAAATTGTGCATTTTTCACCGAAAATTCTTTCAATGGCCTCGCTTAAGCACTGCTGAACGCTTATTGCATTTTCCTGCATCTGCCAGCCATGATAAGGTGTACCGTCATAGCTCATAATAAGCTTATAGTTAAACATAGTTAAATAATCGCTCCGAAATAATGGTTGAGAAGCACTACGCCTGTAATGCCTATGACAAAGACGATAAAGGCTACGCCGTCTTTAAGGCTGTATTTCATCTGCTTCATTCTTGTTCTGCCCTCTCCCCCTGTATAGCATCGGCAGCTCATTGCAAAGGCAAGCTCATAGGCACGTCTGAATGCCGAAACAAAAAGAGGGATAAGAATAGGTATAAGTGCTTTTATTTTTTCTATAAAACTGCCGCTTTCAAAATCGGCACCTCTTGCCTTTTGTGCATTGGTGATACGCTCGATTTCCTCAATAAGCGTGGGGATAAATCTGAGAGCAAGAGTCATCATCATGGCAAGTGTATGCACGGGTATGTGAAAAACCTTAAGAGGTGACAGCAGTCTCTCAATGGCATCCGTCAGCTGTGTAGGCACAGTAGTATAAGTGAGAATTGAACTGCTGATTATAAGGCAGAGAATTCTTACAGACATAAACGCCGCCGTGATAAGACCCTTTGTGGTTATCTTAAGGGGTCCCAGTGCCAGAAGCTCTGTGCCGCCGCCTATATAAAAGATATTTATTACCGATGTGAAAAGTACAATAGGAATAATAGGCTTTAGGGATTTCAGGAACATTTTCACGGGCACCTGTGACATAAGCACGCTGAAAACAACGAACAAAAACATAAATCCTAAAGCGAAAAAGTTTTTGCACATAAAAATCATAACAATAAACAAAACAGTAAGTATGATTTTCATTCTTGCGTCGAGTCTGTGTACAAGGGAATCACCCTTATAATACTGGCC